>CAMTHN010000006.1 GCA_947072265.1 uncultured Clostridia bacterium
CTCTAAAAGATCTTTATATGATGGCAAAGAACAAGCCTCTATATTATAATTTTTTGTATAATCTAATAAACTTTGAGTGTTTACAGAAGAATGATTTTCTATATTTATAAATATTATATGAGAAAATTCTTCGGATAATATTTTTAGCATATCTTGATAATTTTTATTAGAAAGCACTCCAAATATACATGCTTTTTTTCCTGTAATAAATTTTAATGTGTCTTTAAGTTTCAGAATACCATCTATATTATGTGCTCCATCAATATAGATGTTTGGAGATGATTTTATTTTTTCCATCCTAGCTGGTATAAATGATTCAGCCAATCCGTTGGTTATGTTTTTATTTGATATAGAGAATTTCTTTTTATTTAAATTTTTATATTTTGATTTAATATTTATAGTATTTATAGCTTCTATAGCGGTTATTGCATTGTATATTTGATGTTCGCCTACAAGATTTATACGATATTTATATCCATCGTATATAAATTCTGAACCATATAAATCCATCTTTTCTATTATAAGGGAAGATATTGAAGGAAGAATTACAGTTGATTTAGATAAGGTTGAGGCTTTTTTATAAATTATCTCTAAAATTTCTTCAGTATTTTTGGGGTAAATAATAACAGGGGAATTTTCTTTTATTATTCCAACTTTATTCTCTGTTATCTCTGATATTGTTTCTCCTAGTCGATCTGTATGGTCTATAGATATAGATGTTATTATAGATGCAACTGGGGGAGGGATAATATTAGTAGCGTCTAGAGTTCCACCTAGACCAGTTTCTAGACAGACAAAATCACATTTTTTATATATAAAGAAAGCAAATCCGATAGCTGTTAGTGCTTCAAATTCTGTTATTATTATATTATCATTTTTAAGATTTTCTATAACAGGTTTTATAGTATTTGTAATCCAAGCAAACTCATCCTCTGTAATCATCTGGTTGTCAACTTGAAATCGCTCTCTAAAATTAATTATATGTGGTGAAAAAAATCCACCTGTTTTGTATCCTGCATTAATTAAAATATTTGAACAAAACATAGTTGTAGAACCTTTTCCATTTGTACCAGCTATGTGTATAAAATTTAATTTTTTTTGGGGATTTTTTATTATATCTAAAAGAATTTTTATACGGTCTAACCCAAGTTTAGATCCAAATTTTTTTAAAGAAGATATATATTGATGAGCTTTTTGATAGTCTATATTTTCTGTCATAAGTTATCACCTCCTTAGTTGATTTATAATTTTTTTAAACTTTCTTTTATATTTTCTAAAAGTTTTTGGTTTTTTTCCAATTTATCTTTTTCTAAATTCACAATTTTTTCAGGGGCTTTATCTAGAAATGTTGGATTGTCTAATTTGTTTGATAAAAACTTTATATCTTTCAGACAAATATCCAATTCTTTTTCTAGGCGAATTTTTTCCTTTTCTTTGTCTACAAGTTGTTTTATAGGGATTAATACAATTGAAGAATTTGTAACCACTGAAACACAGTCTAGAATATTAAATTTTTCTGATATTTCTATTGATTCTCCTCCTGCTAAAAGTTTGAATAGATTTATAGATTTTTCAAATATTTCTTGGTGGATAGTTGATATATATATATTTGTTTTTTTGCTACTTTTTATATCCATTTCACTACGAATATTTCGGATTCCCCTTATAGTATCTATAATATATTCAAATTCTTTTTCTTCTTTTTCAAAAGCTAAAGAACTATCAGTATTGGGAAAATTTTGTATCATTATACTTTTTTCATCTGCAAATATAGAAGACCAGATTTCCTCTGTTATAAAGGGCATAAATGGGTGAAGTAGTTTAAGAATTCCTGAAAGAATAAAAATTAAAATATTTTGTGCAGTTTTCTTTGATTTTGGATTATCTGAAGACTGAATTCTAGATTTAGAAATTTCTATATACCAATCACAAAATATATCCCAGATAAAATCATATAGATTTGATGATGCCACACCTAGTTCAAAATTTTCTAAATTTTCTGTAACCTGTTGTACTAGGCTGTTATATTTAGATAAAATCCAAAAATCTTCTGGTGCAAAATTTGGAATATCATCTGATAAGTCATTTTTATTTTCTATTGTGTCAATATTCATAATAATAAATCTTGTTGCATTCCATAGTTTATTTGCAAAGTTTCGACTGGATTTAACCTTTTCTTCTACAAATCTCATATCATTTCCTGAGCTTGTTCCATTGGTTAGGGTGAATCGTAAAGCATCTGCACCATATTCATCTATTATATCTAAAGGGTCTATTCCATTTCCTAAAGATTTAGACATCTTTCTTCCCTGATTGTCTCTCACCATTCCGTGGATAAAAACTGTATTAAATGGAATTATTTTTGTTTGATTAAGCGATAAAAATATCATTCTAGCAACCCAAAAAAATATTATATCATATCCTGTAACAAGAGTATTTGTTGGAAAGAAGGTTTTAAAATCTTTTGATGTTTCTGGCCATCCAAGGGTTGAAAAAGGCCAAAGACCAGAGCTGAACCAAGTGTCTAAAGTATCTTTATCTTGTTGTATATTTGTGCTTTTACATGATATGCAAAATAGAGGATTATTTTGAGAAACTAAAATTTCTTTACAATCTAAGCAATGATATGCAGGAATTCTATGACCCCACCATAACTGTCTAGATATACACCAATCTCTTATATTTTCCATCCAATGTAGATATGTTTTAGAAAATCTTTCAGGGACAAATTTTATATCTTTATTTTCAATAGATTTTATAGCTGGTTTTGCTAGAGATTTCATCTTTAAAAACCATTGTTTGGAAACTCTTGGTTCTATAATAGTATCACATCTATAACAGCTTCCAATATTATTTTTATGATCTTTAGTTTTTAAAATTAAATTTTTTTCCTTAAGATGTTTTAATAATTCTTTTCTACATTCATATCTGTCTAATCCTGTGTATGGTGCTCCATTTTCATTTATAGAACCATCATCATTCATAATATTTATTATAGGAAGATTGTGACGTAGACCAACTTCAAAATCATTTATATCATGGGCAGGAGTTATTTTCACACATCCTGTCCCAAAATCCATCTCTACATAAGTGTCCGAAATAATGGGAATTTGTTTATTTATAATAGGAATGAGAACTGTTTTACCTATTAGGTGACTATATCTTTTATCATCAGGATGGACAGCAATTGCAGTGTCTCCCAGAAGGGTTTCTGGTCTTGTTGTGGCAACTTCTAAAAAACCAGATTTATCTGAAAAAATATATTTGATATGCCAAAATTGTCCATTATTTTCTGTGTGTTCAACCTCCGCATCGGATATAGAGGTTTTGCAGGTTGTACACCAGTTAATAATTTTTTCGCCTCTATATATTAGTCCTTTATTAAAAAGATCTATAAAAACCTTATTTACAGCCTGGCTACATCCTTCATCAAGAGTAAATTTTTCTCTTTTCCAATCGCATGAGGCGCCAAGTTTTTTTAATTGTGAAGTTATTTTATTTCCAAATTTTTCTTTCCATCTCCAGGCTCTTTCTAAAAAAGCGTCTCTTCCTATAGAGTCCTTAGTTATACCATCTTTTTTCATATCTTCAACAATTTTGGCTTCTGTAGCTATAGAAGCATGGTCTGTTCCAGGAATCCAGAGGGTAGAAAATCCTGTCATTCTTTTAAATCTAATAAGTATATCCTGTAGAGTATTATCTAAAGCATGTCCCATATGAAGTTGCCCTGTTATATTAGGTGGAGGCATAACTATTGTATATGTTTCTTTTCCCTCTCCTATATTAGGAGAAAAAAGATTGTCTTCTATCCATTTTTTATATATTTTGTTTTCAAAATTTTTTGGGTTATAAACTTTGTCTATATTTTTATTCAACAGAAATTCCTCCAAAATTTTAAATAATTTTTAAACTTTCACATATTTCATAATTTGGTTTTATAAAAGCGGTTTTATAGTTATCAAATATAACCATTCCTGGTTTTGCCCCCTTGGGTTTTTTAACATTTTTTATATGAGTATAGTCTACAGCAACAAGGGATTGATTATTAGCTTTGCTATTTACAGAGGCGATTAGACAGGCTTGTTCTATTGTGGAATTAGGAACTGTAGTTCCATTAGTAATTATTATAACATGAGATCCAGGAATATTTTGTGTATGCAACCATATATCATTTTTAGCAGCTTTCTTTGTAGTAAGCATATCATTTTGATTATTATTTTTGCCGCATAATATTGTATATCCATCAGAGGAGATATATTTTTTTGGCTCAGATATCTTAGATTTTTTAATAACTTTAGATTTGTTTTTTATATAACCTACATCGGACAATTCTTGGGTTATGTCTAATAGATCATTATCGGTATCTGATCTAACTATAGAATCAAATATAGAATCTAGATATTTAAGTTCGTCTTCAGATTGTTTTATTATTTTTATTGCTATGTTTTCAGAAGTTATTAATTTTCTATATTTATTAAAATAATATTGAGCATTTTTAGATGGAGAAAGTTTAGTATCTAATTTTATATCTATTTCTTCTAGGTCATCGGAAAAATAATTTTGTACTTTTACGTATTCATCACCATATTTTATTTTATATATATTTGCTGTTATAAGTTCGCCTATAGATTTTAATTTTTCTTTGTCTTTTGATTTTTCTAAATTATCTTGTTGTATTTTTATCCTTTTAGAAGCACGGTTTGTATATTTTAAAACAATTTTTATTATGTTATCTGCTTTTTGTTTAATCCTGTTTAAATTTTCTTTTCTTTCAAAAAAAGTGTCTAAAAGAAGGCAGGGAGTTTGTAGATTTTTTTTAGAAAACATAACACCATATTGCAATATATCTATAAATGAAAAATATTTAGGTGAGTTTTCATGATCATAAATTATATTTAAAGTAGGGTTATTATTTAATATATCCTTCTTAATCTTTCCTAGTATGAATATAAGCCGATCTTTTTGATCTTGGTTTATTGGCTTTGATAAATTAGTGTCTGATGATATATAAAAACAAATTTCTCTAGAAAATATAGGAGAAACACCGTCAACAACAGATAATATAGATTTGCTTATATATGGTTCTGAAGATGTTAAAATCTGTTTTATAATAGTGTCAAAATCATCTTCTAAAAGATTTAATTTTTGCTTCATAGGAGGAAGGTGATATAAAATTCCTGGTAGAATAGGTCGTATAGAAGAAGTTTCTATAGATATTCTTTTTATCGAGTCGATAACCTTATTTTCACTATCTGTTATAATTAAATTACTATGTCTTCCCATTATTTCTATAATAATATTTATATTTTGCATATCTCCAATTTCATTAGTGGAAATAAATTCAAAAATAAGAATTCTATCTAGATTATGCTGTTTTATATCTATTAATTTTCCCGAACTTATAAGTTTTCTTAAAAGAAGGCAAAACATAGGAGGTGATTTTGGATTTTGGATTGTTTTATCTATCATATGCACTCTAGGAGAATCTCCCGTTGTGTTTATATATAATTTTTTAGTTCCTTGTTTAGTTTTAAATTGTATAACAACTTCGTGTTTAGAGGGTTGATAAATTTTATCAACCCGCTGTAAAACAAGGTCTTCTAGTAATTGATTTTTTATAAGATGTAATAAAACTCCGTCTAGAGACATTTAGTTCACCTGCTTTTTATATAATTTTGATTATTGGTTTATCTTCTGTAAATATTGTTGTTTTTATAAAATTAAATTTTTTATTTATCATCAATTCAATATGTTTAAAAACTATAAATTCTGTTTGATAATGACCAGCATCTATTAGTGTTATCTTATTTTTCATTGCATACATCATTGTGTCATGTTTTATATCTGATGTAATAAAAGCTTCTGATTTTCCTAAAATATTTTTTATATATGAAGAGCCAGCTCCAGCTAAAACAGAAACATTTTTTATTTTATTACAATAAGGAAGAATTCGTATATAATCACAATTTAGGGATTTTTTAACTAATTTTCCCAGTTCTATAGCTGTCATCTCTGATTTTAGATATCCAACTTTACAAAATCCATAACCATCTTTTATAGCGTGATTTTCTATTATATCATAAGCTGGTGTTTCATAGGGATGAATTTTAAGCATAGCAGATATAACATTATCTAAGTTTTTTTCTTTAACTATGGTTTCTATCTTTATTTCATTGCTTATCTGAAGTTTTTCGGCCTCACCAATAAAGGGGTCTGCGTTTTTATAAGGTTTAAATGTACATATTCCTTCTGATGAAAAAGATGTATGGGAATAGTTAAAAAGTTTTCCTGCACCCTCTTGTACCATGGCTTCAAAAATTTGATCCAGATGAGATTTTGGTGTATATACAGAGATTTTAAAATATTTTTCGCTATCTGTAATATCAATATTTTTAATGTTAGAAAGTCCTATAGATTTTGCAAGAGCATATGAGGTTCCTATAGGTGATTTATCTAGATTTGTATGGATTGCTATAGTTGATATGTTGTTTTTTATTAGTCTATATATAATAGAATTTTTTGATATATTTTTTATAGAATTGAATATAACTGGATGGTGTGAAATTATTAGAGATATATTTTCTGAGATACATCTATCAATAATTTCTTCTGTTATATCCATACAAAATCCAATATTGGATATAGTTTCTGTTTTATCACCTATTAATAGTCCTGTATTATCCCATTTTTCGGATAATTTAAATGGAGCAATTTCATCTAAATATTTGTATATATCATATATTTTAATCATAGATTCCGTCCTTGAAAATATTTTAAATTAGTTTTAAAAGTTTATTGAAGATAGATTTATAAAAATAAAATTTTTCTTTTTCTTTAGGGATATTATTTATATTATTTAATATATTTTTTATTTTATGTAATTCATTTTTTATATAAAGTTTTCCTATTTCATCATTTGGAGATATTTTTCCTATTATTTTTTCTATATGAGATGACTTTTTTTCTATTCCTGTAAAGAATACAGACATTATAGTGTATATTTTTTTATTTTCTATTATTGGAGTTTCATAATGTATATTAAAACCATTTTCATATAAAAAACTTCTTAAAATAGAATGTTTGGACATGGGTTGTAATATAAAATGTTTTGAAGAATTTTTAGAAAATTCCCATTTTTCGATTATATTTTTAATAAGTTCTCCGCCCATTCCAGCTATAGCTATATCATCAGATCTATTATTAGGTATATTTTCTAATCCATCTGAAATAAATGTTTGAATTTGATCTTCTAAATTATTGTCTTTTATATTTTTTTCTGCATTTTTTAAAGGTTCTATATTTATATCCGTTGCAATTATTCCCTTTAGTTTTTTTGTTTTAGAAAGAAATATAGGAAGCAAAGCATGATCACATCCTATATCTACAAAAAAAACATCATCTCTAATATGACTTGCTATAGTTTTAAGCCTATTACTTATTAAAAAAGTCAAAATTATACTCCAATCAGATTTGATATAGATATAATTATACTAATAAATATATTTCAATGCAATAAAAAAGAAGGGTGTGAACCCTTCTTTTTTATTTATGAAATATATTCTTTAACCATTGCCTGTAAAAGCTCATCACGGTCAATCTTTCTTATTAAAGCTCTGGCGTTATTTTGAGTTGTTATATATGTTGGATCTTCTGATAAAATATAACCAACTATTTGATTTATAGGATTGTATCCTTTTTCTTTTAAAGCCTCAAATATTGTTAGTAATGTTTTTTTTATTTCGCGGTCTCTTTCATCCACTATGGGAAACATCATAGTTTTGTCCATTATTTCGCCCTCCTAAAGAATATAACAAATTTAAATATATTATAATTATCGACTAAATATAATACCAAAATATACTAAAAATTTATTTACAAAAGATTAATATCTAAGTTTAACATCTATTTCTTTTAAATTTGTAAGAAGAGTGTCTATGGCGGTGTCTATGTCGTGGTCTTCTAAAGTTTTATCATTTCCTCGCATCTGTATATTATATGAAACACTTTTTTTTCCGGATTCTATTTGATCACCTTGATAAATATCAAAAAGTTCTATATTTTCTAGAATATGACCTATAGAATGTTCGATAATATTTTTGATTTCTATAACTGGTAGATTATAATCACATATAAGACTTAGATCTCTATAAGATGATGGAAATTTTGATATAGGTGTATAAATTTCTTTTTGCTTATTTAAAGAAAAGATAAGGTCCATGTTTACTTTTCCTATGGCACATCTTGTAGGGACATTATAGCTATCTAGGACAAGAGGATTAATTTCACCAATAGTTGCAATTTTATCTGATCCAACATATATTTCACAGCATCTATAAGGGTGTAGTGTATCTATAGATGAAGTTGTGGATATAGAGTAATTATTTATATTACAAAAATCTAGAATGTTTTCAACTATTCCTTTAACATAAAAAAAGTCTCTGTCTGGTCCATATGAACCAATTGTTATATTATATGTTTCCATTGTATCAGATGATTCTTCAACTTTTTTATATTCTTTAGAAATTTCATATAGCATAACCTCTTTATTTTGGTTTTTAAAATTTAAGGCAAGGTTTTTAATCATAGGGATAAATGTACATGGAGTTAGCATGCTGGTTTCTTCACCCATAGGATTTGATATATTAACGATAGAGCTAGCTTGTATATAGCTATTAACCTTTGTAGTTTGGATATCTTTTTCTCCTATAAAAGGAAAAGATATAGTTTCAGAACAGCCAGATGATATTGCTATATTATGTATATTTGATATAAATTTTTCAAATGGTTTTTTGATTGCTTTTTGGTATGTTTTTGGAAGGGTTGAAGGAATATTATTATATCCAAATATTCTAGCAATTTCCTCTGCTATATCAAATTTATCTTCTATATCTATTCTAAATGGAGGAGGAGTTATTATATTATTATTTATTTTAAATTGTAGGTTTTCTAAAATATTTATAGCTTGTTTTTCTGTAATATTTATACCTAAAAATGAATTTATAAAAGAAATATCTAGAGGAATTTGGACAATATTTTTTTCTTCTAAATCTATACCTTCTAATTTTGAATAAATTTTCCCTATTTTAAAATCATCTATTAGTTTACAAACACGTTGTATAGCTGTTTTAGTGTATGCAGATGATATATCTTTTTCAAATCTTAATGAGGATTCTGTTCTAACCCCTATTTTTTGAGAGGTTATACGTATATGTGAAGCATCAAATAGAGCAGACTCGATTAAAATATTTTTAGTTTTAGATGTTATAGATGAAGATATTCCTCCTATAACTCCAGCAATAGCAAGAATTTTTTCGCTATCAGAGATAACTAGGTCTTTCTCATTTAAAGTATATTCTTTTGAATTTAGTGCTAAGATTTTCTCATCCTTATTCGCCATACGTATTGATATAGAATTATCTGATATTTTATCAGCATCAAAAGCGTGTAATGGTTGTCCATATTCTAGCATAACAAAATTTGTTATATCAACTATATTATTTACAGGGGATACACCTGACGATAATAGGTAGTCTATCATCCATTTTGGGGATGGCTTAATTGAGACATCTTTTATATATATAGTCATATATTTTTTACAAGGAGAATTTTTTTCTAATTTTATAGAGATAGGAGATTGAGTTGTATATTCATCTAGAGATAATATAGATGGAAAAGATATTGTTTTTTCTAAAGTTGCGGCTGCTTCTATAGCAAGTCCAATAATAGAAAAACAATCAACTCTATTAGGGGTTATTTCAAATTCTATAACGGTGTCATTATTTCCGATAACAGTGTTTATATTATCACCGATATTACATTCTTCTTCTATTATAAATATTCCATCTTCTATAGCATATGGGAATTGTGATAAAGAGCAGTCCAGTTCTTGTATAGAGCATAGCATACCATCACTTTTAACTCCTCTTAAATTTCCTCTTTTAATTTTTTTTCCACCTGAAATTATAGACTTATGTAGAGCTACAGGAACTAAAGCACCTTCAAATACATTAGTTGCACCTGTGACTATTTGGATATTTTCAGAAGCTCCCACATCTAGTATACAAACTACAAGAGAGTCTGCATTTTCATGTTTTAATATTTTAATAATTTTACCAACAACTATATTTTTCAAATTTTCTGATTGTTTTAATATTGTTTCGACTTTTGATCCGGACATAGTCATTTTATCAGAAAATTCTTTTTCAGAACATCCAATAGAGATATACTCTTTTAGCCAATTTGTAGATAATTTCATAATAACTCCTCCGAAAATAAAATATAAAAGTATTTTTTAAAAATTATTAATAAATCTAGAATCATTTTCAAAAAATAATCTAATATCATTTATTTTAAATTTTTTCATAACAATTCTTTCTAGTCCCATTCCAAAAGCAAAACCAGAATATATATTAGGGTCTATATTACATCTTGATAAAACTTTATTATGAACCATTCCAGCTCCTAAAATTTCTATATATCCTTCATTTTTACATAAAGAACATCCAGTTCCATTACATGAAAAACAACTTATGTCTATCTCTGCAGATGGTTCTGTAAAAGGGAAATGGTGTGGTCTAAATCTTGTTTTTGTATCTTCTCCAAATAGAGTTTTTATAAATGTTTCTAGAGTTCCTTTTAAATCTGACATAGATATCCCTTTATCTATAACCAAACCTTCTATCTGGTGGAAAACAGGAGAATGTGTTGCATCTGCAGAGTCTGCTCTAAAAACTTTTCCAGGGGATATTATTTTTAAAGGAGGAGAGTTATTTTCCATAACTCTTATCTGTACAGGAGATGTTTGGCTTCTTAAAACGGTTTTACTATCTATATAAAATGTATCTCTAGGATCTCTTGATGGGTGATTTTCACCTATATTTAAGGCATCAAAATTATAGTAAGATTGTTCTATATCCGGTCCTGTTTCTACAGAGAATCCCATTCCAAAAAATATCTCTTCAATTTCTCTTAAAACTATAGACAAAGGGTGTCTTTTTCCTATTTTTTGTCTTTTAGCTGGAATAGATATATCTATTTTTTCTTTTTCTAATTTTATTATCATTTCTTTTTTAAAAAAATCTTCTGAATATTTTTTTATTTTATTCTCTATACAATCCCTTACAATATTTGCAAATTTTCCTATTAATGGTCTTTCTTCTTTTGTTAGATTTTTCATATCTTTCAATATAGATGTTAATTTTCCTTTTTTTCCAAGATATGATATCTTAACAATGTCTAGTTCTTTTAGATTTAAAGACGACTCTATATCGTCTATTGCTTGTTTTTGAATATTTTCTAGCATTTCTTTCATAAAACCAGAAGCTCCTTTTTAAAGAATATAGTTTTTTAAAATAAAAAACCCTCAACCTATTTCATATATAGGAAAGAGAGCTGAATTTTTTATTTTTTAATAATATTTTAATTTTAATATACCAGATAATAGATATATTTTCAATAATTATAAAATAAAACCTTATTTTATAGTTGATTTTATTAATTGTGTTAGGATATAATTATAATAATATCTAGATTAGTGAGTTTTTATTATTTTTTAGGAGAATTTTATGGATAAAAAAAGGTTTAAAGAAAATTTGTTTTTAGTTTCATTTGGAATTATTTTATTTATGTTAGTTATAAATATTAGTTCGTTGTATGAATATTTTACAACAATAGTTGATATAATAACACCTTTTATAATAGGTTTTGTAATTGCTTATATTTTAAATAGACCTTTAATGTTTTTTAAGAATAATATTTTTAATTTTATAGAAGAAAAAATGGCTAAAAAAGGAAAGAAATTATCTAATCTTTTGTCTATAGTTTCTGTGTATTTTTTCTTTTTTTTAATTTTATCTCTGCTTATTTCTTTTATTATTCCTCAAATTATAGAGAGCATTAAGATTTTGGCAAATGATATACCAACTTATACAGAAAAATTACAAGAATTTTATACATTTATAGTAGATAAATATGGTATAGAAAAGTCTGATATTTTAAAGATTGTTATAGATACATGGAACGAAATTTCTAATAAATTTTTTAGTATAATTTCTAATATTCTTCCTCAAATAGTTAGTGTAACCGTCTCTCTTACAGGTGCTATTACAAATTTTATAATAGGGTTTATTATCTCTGTTTATATGCTAGCTAGCAAAGATTTTTTATTAGATAAAAGCAAAAAAATGTTTTATGCTTTTACACCTAAAAAACATAGTGAAAATTTAATGGATATATTTTCAAAAACAAATCAGACATTTTGCAAATTTATAACAGGACAGTTGACAGATGCTTTTATAGTTGGAATTTTATGTTTTATAGGGATGAGTGTATTGAAGATTCCTTTTAGTGTATTAGTTAGCACTATTATAGCGTTTACAAATATTATTCCTATATTTGGACCAATAATAGGGATGGTTCCTACTGTTTTAATTATACTTATGGCAGATCCTTCTAAGGCAATTATATTTATTATATTTGTTATTATTCTTCAACAAATAGATGGTAATTTTATATATCCAAAAATTGTAGGAGACTCTATTGGACTCCCTGGTATATTTGTTATATTTGCAATTATTTTAGGGGGAGGATTATTTGGTATAATTGGTATGATTTTAGGAGTTCCTATATTTGCTGTTTTTTATTATATTTTATCTAATATTGTAAAATATAAAATAAAAAAAAGTAATGCTGATAAACAAGATACTATGTTTAAAATAAAAAAATAATTTTAAAGAGGAGTTTACCTTGGTATTATTAAAAGAAGATATTTCTGTTTGGGATTTTTTAAAAAAATCAGATAAACCAATTTTTCTTTATGGTATGGGAAATGGGGCATCTAAAATATTAAATATTTTCAAAACATATGAAATAAAATGCAGTGGAATTTTTGCTAGTGACAACTTTGTTAGAGGACATTTTTTTGAGGGGTTTGAAGTTTTAAAATATTCTAAAGTTGCAGAAGATTTTAAAGATTTTATAATAGTTATGGCTTTTGCTGTTAAAACATTGGATATGATTGATATGGTCTATAATCTTTCTAAAAAACATACTTTAGTATCTCCAGATATTCCTGTTGCTGGAGAAGGAGTTTTCAATCTTGATTTTTATAATAAAAATTTAGAAGAAATTAATAAAGTGTATAACCTTCTTTTTGATGATGTTTCTAAAAAAGTTTTTATTAATATTTTAAACTTTAAGATAAGTGGAAAGATATCATATCTATTGGATTGTCAAACATCTAGAGAAGAAGTTTTTGAAAATATTTTAAAGCTATCTAATATAGAATCTTTTATAGATGCTGGGGCCTATAATGGGGACACTATTTTAGAATTTTTAAAGTTTTCTGGAGGAGAATATAAGAATATTATAGCTATAGAGCCAGATTATAAAAACTTTAAAAAATTATCAAAAACAATTAAACAACACGGTATATCTAAAATAACTTCATTTAATCTAGGTGTATGGAATAAAAAATGTTCTATTGGGTTTTCGCATAATTCTGGAAGAAATTCTTTTTTATCTGACTCTTTAATTTCTAAGATAGAGGTGGATACGATTGATAATATTTGTAATAATAGCAATATCATAAGTTTTATAAAATATGATATTGAGGGATATGAAAAAGAAGGCATTCAGGGTTCTTTAAATATTATTAAAAAATTTAAACCTAAATTAGAAATTGCTGGATATCATAGAAATGAAGATATTTTTTCTCTTCCTATTTTAATTAATTCTATTGATAAAGAGTATAAAATTTATCTTAGGCATCATCCATATATACCTGCTTGGGAGACAAATTTTTACGCAATTAGAGATTAAAGGTACTTGAGTTTAGAATAATTCTAAACTGTTTTCCGTTCACGATTTTTATAAGTATATTACGTAAGTTAAATGAAGTATATTAAAAACTGATATATAATAACAAATACAGTCACATATGACAAAAAAATCTTTTGGATTTTAGTTCGTATTTCTTTTAAGAACTGGTGACTATTTTAGAAACAATTTTATTGTTTTCTAAAAAGTTTCATTGTTTTATGTTTTGGGAGAATCGTAAAACTTTTGGGATTTAAGTCTTTTTTGGGAGAGAAGACTTAAAGAATTAATGGTTATATCGGGAGTATAATTTTTAATTCTTTGTATATAAAAAGATTGGGAACTTTTTATATACTTTTAAATAATAATAATGGATTGACATGGATACTATTAATATTGGTATACTCTGATCGATATAGAGTATACAAGAATAATTTTTTTATTAAAGAAGATGTAAGGTCGTCATTTTATGACGGCTCTTACGTCTTCTATATTCCTTTAGGATGTGATTTTTAAATGATACAGGTTGCTGTATGTGATGACCAAAAATTATTTTCATTTAGTGTTAAATCCATATTAGATAAGGTTATAGATAAATATCATATGGATGTTGATGTTCATGTTTACTCATGTGGACAGCGTATGTTAGAAGATTTTGAAAAAGGGTTATTCTTTGATATAATCTTTTTAGATATTTTTATGGGAACCTCTAATGGATATGAGGTTGCACAAAAACTTCGTGAAACTAACCGATCTAGTAAAATAGTCTTTTTAACTAGCACAAAAGATTATGTGTTTGAAGGATATAATGTTGATGCTTCTGGATATCTTTTAAAACCATATCAAGAAGAAGAGATTGAAAACATATTTATGAAGCTTGTTAAAAGCTTGAAAATTTCTGTTTCAAAAACTATGGTTATAGATTATAAAGGAACTATTACAAAGCTAGAATTAAGCGATATTGAATTTTTTGAAAGCAGAGATCATATGGTTATTGTTCATGTGGAAAATGAAACATATTCTTTTTATGGAAAGATAAATGTCTTGGATCAAGAATATAGTAAATATGATTTTTTTAGATGTCATAGGAGTTATCTTATTAATATTTTTAAAATAGATAAGATAATAGGGAATGATATAGTTACTAAGTCAAATAAACGTGTTCCCGTTAGCAGAAGTCAGATTAAAAGATTGAAAGAATTATTTAATATGTAAAATAGATATAAAAAAGGCAAGAAAAATTTTCTTGCCTTTTTTATATCTATTTTACATATATTTCAATTATTTCACCTGTATACATTCTATGAAAATCTTTTTTCGGATAATGATCTTGTAAAATTGTCTTATCTATAAAAAGTGATTCGTTCATATCTTGTGTATATATTTTTTTACATATTATATTTATGCTAGCTTCTTCAAAACCTATATAGTGGTTATTTACAATTGGTGTTAGCCCTGATTTTTTTATTTTATCTTGATCTCTTCCAGATATTGAGCCACATATTTTAAGTGCTTCTTTATATGATGGAGGAAAGAATGAAACTGTAAAATGGTCAGATTTTTCTAGATATTTAAAAGTATGTCTATGTTTTCTAATATATATATTACAGACATCTCTATTCCATCTATAACCAAATTCTCCCCAGCTTGCCGTCAAAGTGTTAAAATCATCGGCATTTATGGCAGAGGATATAAGCATCCAATCTTTTGATGTTGATGTAAATGGATTTATTTCTAGTTGATATGGTTTAATTGTTTTAAAATTCTTCATATAATTCCACCTTTTTAAAATTTATCTTAGTTATAATCTATTCGAATAAATTAAAATTATGTTTTATTTAAATAGTTATGTATATCTTGTAATACTATATATGCTTTTCTTGAATTATTTACCGAAAGCAAAGAACATTCTCTATAGATGTTTTCTCTTTTCTTAAATAGCATATTTAGCTGATAAAAAGATTTTTCTTTAACTAAAGGACGATTAGTCGTGTTTACTATTATTCGTTTATAACAAAATTGGAAAGGAACTTCTAAAAAAAATGTTTTTGTATTTTTCAGGAAAATTTTATTTTCTTTAGATTCTATTATTCCGCCACCAGTTGAAACTATAGTTTTTTTTATATTAGAAGTTTTTGAAAGAACTTTGGATTCTAATTTTCTAAAATAGGATTCACCTTTTTTATCAAAGATATCAGAGATAGACATTTTCTCTAAGTTTTGTATATGTATATCAAGATCTAAAAATTCATAAGCTAAACTTTTGGATAAAATTTTTCCTATTTTTGTTTTTCCGCATCCCATAAATCCTATTAAATAAATATTATCATTCATTTTGTAAAACCTTCTTTATATATAGATAGGCTATGTCGATTTGAGCTTGGGAATATGTAATATTAAACCATATTTCATGAGATTTTACAGCTTGTAAAACTAACATTTCTATCCCATTTTTATGAGAAATATTATGGTTTTTAGCATATTCCAATAATTTTGTTTTGGTAGGATTATATATTAAATCGAATACAAAATTAGATTTAAGTATAATATGTTTTGGTATAGGACAAGCGTCTATATTTGGAAATGATCCTATTGGAGTTGCATTTATTATTGTGTTAAAGCTTTGAGATATATTTTCTATCGATATTAGTGAGATATTATTTAATTTATTTAAATATATAAATTCTTTATGTTTTTGTAAAGACGAAGGCCTTACAGCGATAGTTAAATTTAAATTAATACTATCAAAAGTTGATGCAATCATCTTACCGGTTCCTCCAAATCCTATTAGAAGGGTTTTTAAAGAGGGATCGGTTAGACCATATTTTTTTATACATTTCCAAAATGCATATTTATCTGTATTATGGCCTATATAGTTTTTTTTATTTATTATTTCTACTAGGTTTACTGATTTAGAGATTTTAGCAGATTTTGATAAACTTGTTAGATAGGGTATTATTTGCGTTTTATATGGTGCTGTAATATTAAATCCATCCAATTTAAATAGATTATCACAGTTTTTTTTAAAAAGATCTGGAGAAATATTAAACATATCATATGAGTATTTATCTATTTCTTTAAAAGAAAACAACATTGTATGAAGATGTTTTGATAAAGAATGATCTAGAGGGTATCCTAAAAGCCCAAATTTTTTAGACATTAAGTTAATCTCCATTTATAGCTGAAATTGTTTTATTTAAAGAAGTAGAATCTTCTATAT
>CAMTHN010000007.1 GCA_947072265.1 uncultured Clostridia bacterium
TCTGTTAAAAGAGACAATACATACCAAGAGTTCTATAAGTGCAGTATTGCGAATATGTGAGGTATAGGAATATAAAGTTTAAGATAAATTGTTAATAAAAAATATTGGGTTAAGTTTATATAAAATAAACCTAACCGAGTATTTTAAAATGGTGAGCCACCCGAGACTCGAACTCGGGACCCTTTGATTAAAAGTCAAATGCTCTGCCAACTGAGCTAGTGGCTCTCACCCTTAGTGCTTAATTAGTATACCATGCAGAAAGGGTATTGTCAATGATTTTTATATATTTTTTGTTAGTTTATAGATTTATTTATAAAATCATAAAAAAGAGGATGGGGCTTATTAGGTCGAGATTTAAATTCTGGATGAAACTGAACACCAACAAACCATTTATGACTAGCAAGCTCAATAATTTCAACCAGATTGCCATCAGGAGATAAGCCCGACAAAATCATCCCGCTATTTTCTATATCTTTTCTATATTGATTATTAAATTCATATCTATGGCGATGTCTTTCATATATTAAATCTTCCCCGTAAATAGAACGAACTTTAGAATTTAAAGAAATTTTACAGGGATATAAACCTAGCCTCATAGTGCCACCCTTTTTTGTTATATTCTTTTGATCTTCCATTATATCAATAACAATATGATCAGAATCTTGTGTAAATTCACTAGAATTTGCTTGAGTATATCCTAAAACATTTCTGCAATATTCTATAACAGCCATCTGCATACCAAGACAGATTCCGAAAAAAGGAATATTATTTTCTCTTGCATATTTTATAGCATTAATCTTACCCTCTATACCTCTATCTCCAAACCCTCCTGGAACTATTATACCGTTACAACCACTAAGTTTTTTAGAAACGGTATTTTCATCGATATCTTCAGAACTTATCCATTTTATATCAACTTCTGCACTATTATGTATCCCAGCATGACGAAGACTTTCGGCTACTGACAGATATGCATCTGGAAGTTCAACATATTTTCCAACAAGGGCAATAACAACTTTTTTCTTAATAGATTTACAAAGGTCTATTACACCTTTCCACTCTGTGTGATCTGCCTCTTTTTTTTCTAGGTTTAAGTGGTCACAAACAGTTTCAGAAAATTTTTGATCTTCCAACATTAAAGGAACTTCATAAAGACTAGAGGCAGTCAAATTTTGTATAACATCTTTGGATTTTACACTGCAAAACAAGGCAATTTTATTAACCATATCAGAAGGTAAAACTTGTTCACTTCTACAAACTATCATATTTGGTCTTATCCCTAATGATAAAAGTTCTTTCACAGAATGCTGTGTAGGTTTTGATTTTAGTTCATTAGAACCCATTATATAAGGAACAAGAGTTACATGAATAAACATAGAATTTTTGTCTCCAAGTTCGCAGGATGCCTGTCTAATCGCCTCTAAAAAAGGAAGACTTTCAATATCTCCAACAGTTCCACCTATTTCAGTTATAACCACATCTACATCTTGATTTTTGGCAACTCTATATATTCTATCTTTTATCTCATTTGTTATATGAGGTATAACCTGGACTGTTCCCCCTAGATAATCCCCTCTTCTTTCTTTATTCAAAACCGTCCAATAAACCTTACCAGTTGTTATATTAGAATTTACAGAAAGATTTTCATCTATAAATCGTTCATAATGACCAAGATCTAAATCAGTTTCTGCTCCATCATCTGTCACAAAAACTTCTCCATGTTGATATGGACTCATAGTCCCTGGATCAACATTTATATAGGGGTCAAACTTTTGTATTGTAATTTTATATCCTCTATCTTTTAAAAGCCTTCCCAAAGAGGCAGCAGTTATCCCTTTTCCTAAACCAGAAACAACTCCTCCAGTTACAAATATATATTTTACCGACATTTTTTAAAACTCCTTATAATAAATATACTAAAACGTATTAAAATCGCAGAGATCTGCAAGAAAAATATACAAGGGAGAAAATTTATTTGCTATATAGTTTGCCGTATTAGATTCTAAATACGGCATAACATTTATATCATCATTTATAGGAAACTTTATAGCAATAGATGTTCCTTTATTTTCCACACTATTTAAAAAATAACTGCCATTATGTGCCTCGATAATTTTTTTAACAATAGTTAAACCAAGTCCAGTATGCATACTTTCAGAAATAAAATTTGGATTATACGAATAATAAGGTTCAAAAACTTTATTAAGTCTATCTTTAGATATTCCAACGCCACTATCAGAAACTGTTATAACCGCATCTGCTCTAGACCTTTCTAAAGATACATGTATAGTATTTCCTGGACTTGTATAAACACATGAATTTGATATTATATTTAAAAAAGCAATAGAAAAGCGTTCTGGATCTATATTAGTTATAATTATTTCGCTAGTCATAGTATATTCTAAATTTATATCCGAAGATGTAAGTATAATTTGGATAGATTTACAAAGATCCTCTAAATATTTATTTATATTCAACCTTTTAAAAGTTAAATTATTATCAATTTTTTTATTAGAAGAATCAGAAATTTTAAAATATTCTGATAAATTTACAGTGGATTTTATCATTTTATAACAATTTCTAGCTATATGATTTATATATTCTATATCATCATATAATTCATGTTCCTCCAACCTTCTAGACAAAGGAGCTAACAAATTAAAAATACTAAATAAAGGAGATCTAAACTGACCAGAAACAGCCGATACTATCCTGTCTATATCTAAAGAAAACGGCATACTAAAAAAAGAATCAGAACTTTTAATAAAAACAACAGTTCCTTGAACTTCAGAATTATAAATAATTGGCATAAACTCTAGAGAAATATTAGAAAAGTTAGCACTAATTTCTTTTGTCTCACATGTTTTTTTTTCTAATATTTTTTCTGTTATCTTATCATAATCATATATAGGAAAAATTTTTTTTATGTTTTTTTTATTTGAAAAATTTTCAATATATTTTTCAGTAAAATTATTAACCCATATAATATTATAATCATTGTCACAAATAATAATAGAATTATCAAGATCCGAATATATACTCTTTAACGAATCTAATTTATCAATATTCAATATTCCCCACACCTCAATTTTTAAATAACCAACATCTTAATGCATAATTATAATTAAAAAAACCATTATTGTAAAGAAAAATACGTGATATTATAAACTTAACTTTTAATTATAGTTTATAATACCCTATTTATAGTTTATTATTAGCTATATAAATAGTTTTTAATTATTTTTCAATAAATACTTGTATATTACAGCTGTTTATTATAGAATAAAATCAAATTTAACTTATAGGAGGATTTAGTTTATATGTCTATAAAAATTGGTATTAATGGATTTGGTAGAATAGGAAGACTTGTTTTTAGAGCAGCTATGAGCCAACCAGAAAAGTATGAAATTGTCGGTGTAAACGACCCATTTATCGGTCTAGATTATATGGTGTATATGACAAAATACGACACTATTCACGGGAAGTTTAATGGCGAAGTTTCTATAGATGGATCTGATCTTGTTGTAAACGGAAAAAAAGTTAAAATTTATGATAAAATGAACCCAGAAGAAATTCCTTGGGGAGTGTGTGGAGCAGACTATGTTGTAGAATCAACAGGTGTTTTCACAGGACAAGATAAAGCGGAACTTCATATAAAAGCTGGGGCAAAAAAAGTTGTTATATCTGCTCCTGCAAAAGATAAAGAGACACCAACTTTTGTATGTGGTGTAAACCTTGATAAATATACAAAAGACATGAAGGTTGTTTCAAATGCATCTTGTACAACAAACTGTCTTGCACCTCTTGCAAAAGTTATAAATGATAACTTTGGAATAAAAGAAGGACTTATGACAACTGTTCATGCAACAACTGCAACTCAAAAAACTGTAGATGGACCTTCTATGAAAGATTGGAGAGGTGGACGTGCTGCTGCTGGAAATATCATCCCTTCTTCTACTGGTGCGGCAAAAGCCTGTGCTCTTGTTATACCTGAGCTAAACGGAAAACTAACAGGGATGGCTTTCCGTGTTCCAACTCTTGATGTGTCTGTTGTTGATTTAACTGTTAAGTTAGAAAAAGCAACAACTTATGAAGAAATTTGCAAAAAAATTAAACAAGAATCTGAAGGTTCTATGAAAGGAATACTTGGATTTACAAACGAAGATCTTGTTTCTTCTGATTTTATATCAGACCCTAGAACTTCTATCTTTGATTCTAAAGCAGGACTAATGCTAAATGAAACTTTTGTTAAATTAGTTTCTTGGTATGACAACGAATGGGGATATTCAAATAAAGTTCTAGAGCTTATCCAACATATGAATATTGTAGATAATAAATAAAATTGATATACAAGATAAAAGACAAGCTTTATTGCTTGTTTTTTTATCTCTATTTATTTTAAAAAACTATTGACATATTCAAATATTCATTATATAATATAAAAGGTTTCTGGTACTGGATATGTAATATGGCGGTATAGCTCAGTTGGCTAGAGCATGCGGTTCATACCCGCAGTGTCGTTGGTTCAAATCCGACTACCGCTACCATTAGTTCATATCCTATATATATAAATTATTATTTATGGCCCGTTGGTCAAGCGGTTAAGACACCGCCCTTTCACGGCGGTATCACGGGTTCGATTCCCGTACGGGTCACCATCTAGCTCTCTAAAGCAACAGCTTTAGAGAGCTATTTTATTTTTCTCTTTCAACAAGATTTATTATTATTCGACAATATTCGTTATTAAAATATGCTAAAATAATCCAGTAGATATATTATTATAAAAATAAACTTAAGACTTGTGACATAACCTTCTAAAACAGATATCTACATAATATTTAATACTATGACATTTTAAAAATACAAGTCTATATCCTCACCATAAGTTTATTTGTATAATAAAAAAGGAAATGCTATTTATAGTATTTCCTTTTTTATTATATAGCTAACTTTATTCTATCATCATTCTCCCAGCTAGATAAATATTTCCACAACCAATAGTTATAACTATATCTCCTTTTTTTATAGTATCTTTAATATAATCTGATATATCTCTAAAATCATTTATAAGTTTTCCACTATACAGAAGATTCAATAGATCAGAAGAATATATATTATAGGTATTATTTTCTCTTCCTCCCATAATCTCTGTAAGTATAACTTCATCTGCCATATTAAGAACATCAGAAAAATCTTTTAACAGATTATAAGTTCTAGAATATGTGAATGGTTGAAAAACAACTCGTATTCTTTCAGGATTCAACCTTCTTAAAGACTCTATCGTCATCTTTATCTCTAATGGATGATGAGCATAATCATCCATTATTATCCCATCATTAACTTTTCCTAAAAATTGAAATCTTCTAGAAACTCCATCAAAATTTTCCAAATTTTTCTTTATAATTTCAAAATCAATACCTAAATTATCACAACAAGCTATAGCCGCCAAAGAATTTAAAACATTATGATTTCCAATCATATTTATCTCCAAATTTTCAACCTTTTCTCCATTTTTAAATAAATCAAAAGAGGTTTTTCCAATAGTTAAAGATTTAATATTTTCTGCATAATAAACACAATCTTTTTTAAAACCAAATGTAATTATTTTCCTTTGATAAAATCTTGCAGCTTCTAATGTATTATTATCATCTCCATTGATAATAATACATTCAGTTGTATTATTACAAAACTTTGAAAAAGATTTTATTATATTTTTCAAAGTTTTAAAATACTCTAGGTGATCTTCATCAATATTTAAAATGATTGATATATTAGATTTTAATTTTAAAAATGTATCAGCAAATTCGCAAGCCTCACACAAAATCGTTTCCGGAAGTGATTCTTTTAAATATTTTTGTTGGTCTAAAGATTTAATAGTCATCTGGCTATTAAACTTAATCTGATTTCCACCGATAATTGTTATAGGTTTAACATTTGATTTATTTAAAATTTGAGAAATCATAGATGATGTTGTGGTTTTTCCATGGGTTCCACTAACACATACAGACTTTTTAAACAAAGTTGTTATGATTCCCAATATTTCGCTTCTTTCCAATATATCTATATTGTCTTTTCTAGCTAAAGATAACTCTATATTGTCATCCATAACAGCTGCAGAATATATAATAAGATCTGAACCTTTTATGTTTTTAACACTGTGTTTATTAAAAACTTTTATTCCAAGATCTTCTAAAAATATAGTGTTGTCATTTACAGATCTATCAGACCCTGTTATATAAAAACCCAAAGAATACAAAAATCTAGCAATAGGAAACATCCCAGATCCACCGATTCCTATAAAATGAAGATGCTTTTTTTCATTTAGAATAGTGTCTTTTATTAATTTCATAAAATTTACACTCCATAATTATTATTATATTATATTATATTGCAAAAATAACATAAAATAAACACATTTTTATAATTTATAGGATATAATATATAAGTGGGAGTTTTTTAAAAGTTTAAATCAGAAGGAGGGGCATATTCCCATGAACATAACAGATATAAAAATCAGAAGATTATTAAACGAAGGACGACTAAGGGCTGTTGTTTCTATGACACTTGACGCAGAAATAGCCATCCATGACATAAAGATAATTGAAGGACAAGAAAGACTATTTGTAGCAATGCCTAGCAGAAAAGAAGAAAATGGAACATTTAGAGATATAGCACATCCAATATCTCTAGAAGCAAGAGCAAAAATTGAAACAACTATTTTAAATGCTTATACCGATCATTTAAAAGAACAGTGTCAATAAAAAAAGAGCTTTAAGAATATTAATATTCTTAAAGCTCTTTTTTTATTTTATAAAAGTTTTTAAACTGTCTAGAATTTTTTTCACATAATCCCTATCAACTGTAAAAAACATTTTATCATTAAAAATCATAGAAACATCTCTATCATTTACCTGAAATAATTTTATTGTATCAGGTAATACTCCCTGTTTTCTATAAGAATATTTTATACTTACCAATAATTTTCCCTCTGGCTTTTTAGCCAATCCAGATATTATTGGAATAAAAGCTGTCTCTTTAAAAAATTCATCAAATTGATTTAGATTGAATTTTTTGTCCCCTATATATACAGAAATATTATCTGCTTCTCCCTCTATCTTAAAATCATAATCATTTCCATCAATTCCAAAATTTATATTAGAAACTTTATCTAAAGATGGAATAAATATATTCTTTTTAATTAAATCTTTAAGAGATAAATCTATCCAAGGAAGACGACTAGAACGAACTTCATATACAACATTTGTCCCTAAAATCATAACATAGTAAAATTCTTCTTCAAGATGAAGATGCCCATGATTATCTAACCCTTGATAAGATTCCACCTTGCTACCTATTACAATTAGGTGTTCTTTCCCATCTACAGTAAATCCAACCTCTAGTGTGGGAGTTTTAAAGCCATACTCTTTTTTTTCCAAGCTTTGTTTTCCATAATCTGAAATAAAATCTGCTTTTAAATCTCCGTTTGGTAAAATAAACTGAACTGCTGTATTTTCTAAAAAAGAACTATACGGACTCGTTAAGATATAATTTATCTTCTCATCCGACTTATCTTCTAAGCTCTGTTTATTAGCTTCTATACTTATTGTATCTTTTTGACCTTTAAGTTTTATAAATATTTTCGTAAAGATAGATGGGTCAATATTTCCATCTTTTGATGGATATTTTAAAAATATATCAGATATAAAATCTTTTTCATCCAACATAACAGCCTCTATATCTTTTGATTTAACAAGCTTAATATCATCAGAATTAGAAGTTTTTACATAATATCCACTATTATCTATGGCCATCTTGCCTATATTTATATCGAGATTTTTTCCATCTTTATAATTTATAGATATGTCATATTTTGATGGAGCAAACCCAAAATCTTTTATGTCATCTATAGCACTTTCTGGAACTTCTTTATAAGAAGATAGAGACAACAACGATTCTAAAAATGTTGTATATTTATCTTGATTTTTTTCAAAACTACTAATACTATCTATTTCGAAATTTCCATCATCATCCTTTTTCATTATAAAAGATGAGGTGTTTTTTTCTTGTTTATTCATAACCGATATTGAAGAAACATCAGCCTTATCTATATCAACTATTTTAGTAGTCGTTTCTTCTAATGATGATGTTTCCAAACTTCCTGTATCTATCATATTTAATATAAAAATTCCAGCTAATAAAACTAAAAAAATTATACTTAATATAATTATGGATTTTTTTTTATCCATTTTTACATATTCCTCCTACGCATCCAAACAAATATCCCCATAATTATAACAAATATAGGAACTATTAACAAAAATATAATTGTAAGTATTAGAGACTCTTGTTCAGAAAGCATTAGTGAAACTCCACCCAACTCTTTAGGAACAATTTTTATTCCTTCTTCTTTATCAGAAATAGAATCGAAAATACTTATGAAATATTCTCCATTTCCAAAAGATGAAGATTTTATAAATTCTTCTGTTATAAATCCAGCACTAGATATAACAGCTAGATTAGAATATTTATCTCCAGATTTTATTCTAGATAAAACAGCAGTAGAAAATGCTTTTAAATCAGCATCTTTCGGCTTCCAGTTCTCCCCAGCATCAACTGGTCTTAAAGCTGCGCTTGGTTTAGTTTTCAACAATGGTATAACTTCTCTATCCCCTGCAAAATCAAATAAAATATTAATAGATTTTGCATTAGCTATAATTATAGGCGTTTGTGAATCATATTTTAATAGATCTTTTTGAAAAACATCCTGTATAGATATAAAAGGACTTAAATATATCAAACTTTTATCAGTTTCAACAATTCCGCCAGTTTCAATAGATATTCCCCATTCTTTTAAAAATTTATCTAAATTAGGCGTTTCTTTTTTAGTTTCTCCAGAGATAAATATCGCATTTTTTCCTTTTTCACCATTATTATCTAGATATTTATCCAATTTTTCTATCTGATCCTTTGTATAATCCACAGTTGAAGCTGGAATAAATATAATATCAGTTTCTTGCGGTATCCCCTCTGTCAAAAAATTTATCTCTCCTACATGATAGCTATTTCTAGAAAGGATGTCTATAAGATGAGAGGAATCCATAGTATTCTCACCTGATAATACTAAAACTTTTTTTGGATTTTTATTTATAACATTTAAGATAGCACTAGTTAGAGCTTGTTCGGCTTTTGAAGAAGATACCTGTTCTCCCGACTCTGTTTGTTCTACATTAAATAAATCATATGCCGTAACCTTCTGTTTTTTTTCATTGCTAGAAACAACTATATCTCCATATTGAACATCCAAGTCGGTATATTTTTCTGCTAATTGCGGATTCTCTATAATATCAATAAATTTAACCTTTATCTTGCTAGAATTTTGCTCATACTGGCGTATAACCTTTCCAGCCTGTGCATAATATTCACTTGCTACGCTATAGCTCTGTTCGGTAGCCAAAACATCTATATAAACATCATTTTCGAGATTTTCTATATAATCTTTCGTTTCTTTTGTTATATTAAAAATTTTATTGGTTGTTAAATCCATTTCTAAAGGAAGTTTAGTCATAAGAATATTAACAAAAAGATTTATAACTATTACTACCGCTATAAATAAAACTATTAGACCTAAAGATGAAACCCCATGTTTAAACTTATTATTTTTTAACTGTTTTTTCATAAATATTCCCCTCCTATCTCCAACGTCTTTTTTCTAAAGTTCTAACTGTTAAAAAATTGAAAACAACTATAAAACTTATAAAGAAAATAATATTAGATATATCTATTATTCCTATTGTAAAATCCTGAAACCTTGTAAAGAATGACATCTGTACAAAAAATTCTTTTATTGTAGGATTTGCTATATTTTGAAAAAATCCATCAGAAAAAAATAAAAACATCATAATAGCAAAACTAACAATAGCTGATATAACCTGGCTCTCTGTAGTAGAAGAAACAAAAATACCTATAGATATCAACGCTCCTCCTAAAAGAATTATACCTAAAACATTTCCTATTATAACAGTCCACTCCATTGGTGCATAAAAAGAAAGTGTTATTGCATAGACGACAGTTATCAATATTCCTAAAACATATATAAATAAACCTGCCAAAAACTTACCTATAACTATAGAAGATAATTTTATTGGTGATGTAAGTAATGCTTGATCTGTTTTTTGTTTTCTCTCCTCGCTCATAAGCTTCATCGTAAGAATAGGAACTAAGAACATAGAAATAGTTATAAGTGATCCAAACACGCCTGATAAGTTGGATGAATTATATGCAAGAGAAGTTAGAAATAAATACAACCCCGAAAAAAAGTAAAAAACTGCCAGATAAGCATATCCTATAGCAGAGTTGAAATATGAACCTATCTCTCTTTTAAATATCGCTAACATCTTTTTCCTCCTCTATGCTATTTATTATCAAATCTTTTTTTTGAACTTGTTCTAATTCTTCTGCATTTGGTGTTTCTTGATCTGATAAAACTTGTGAAAAATCTTTTTTAGTTATATCTGACTCTTTTATATCTTTAGTTAGATTTAAAAAGGCTTCTTCTAAACTCATTTCATTAGTATGTATACCTAATAAAATCCAGTTGTTTTCCACCGCAAGATCAAAGATAGACTTTCTAATATCTTTACTTTCCCCAACTTCTCCTTCAACTATAAAGTCATAAACTCCTTTTTCTTTTTCTCCAAGAGAAAAAATGTCTTTAACTGAGTCTAGTTGTTTGCATTTTTCTAAAACTTCAGCTTCATCTCCTTGAATTTTTGCAGTGTATTTAACACAAGCCTCAACATTAGATAGATTGAAAGCAGTATCATCCGCCACCAAAATTCCTTTATTTAAAACTATAACTCTATCACAAATAGCCTGAACCTCTGATAAAATATGTGAAGAAAGTATAACTGTATGGTTTTCCCCAAATCCTTTAATTAAATTTCTTATCTCTATTATCTGCTTTGGATCTAAACCTACCGTTGGTTCATCTAATATCAAAACTTCTGGATGACCTAAAAGTGCCTGTGCCAAACCAACTCTTTGCTTATACCCTTTAGATAAATTTTTTATTATCCTTTTATAAACATCATCTAATTTTAATAAGCTACAAATATTCTTTATATGCGCTTGTTTTTTCTCTTCTTTTTTTAACGAAACTTTTTTTAGATCAAACATAAAAGATAAATATTTAGCAACCGTCATATCTAGATACAAAGGGGGATGTTCTGGAAGATATCCCATCTTTTTTTTTGCTTCTATTGGATTATTTAAAATATCAAATCCATCTATTTCAACACTTCCACCTGTAGTAGAAATATAACCCGTAAGAATATTCATAGTTGTAGATTTTCCAGCACCATTTGGACCTAAAAAACCTAATATTTCACCTTTTTTTACAGAAAATGTTAGATTGGAAAGTGCTTTTTTCTTTCCATAATTTTTACAAAGATTTTTTACCTCTATCATTTATTTCCTCCTAATTTACCTAATAATTAAAATGATAAGACCTATAATATTAATTAATTATAACCTTATATATAACTATTTTCAATTACATTTAATCTATGGCTCTATTATTTTTATAAATATAAAGTATAAACTTCTTTTGATTGACAATAATAGATTAAAATAGAAAGGGTGTTATTTTATATGAAATCTATAATTTTAGCCGGAGGAAAAGGATCAAAGCTTTCCCCTATAACCTGTTCTATCCCTCCTGTACTTATCCCTATATGCGGGAGACCTGTGATAGAATATACTTTAGATTTATTAGAACAGCATGGCATCAAATCTTCAACAATTTCTGTTATGTCAAAAGGTCAAAAGGTAGAAGATAACTTTTATTCTAAAAAATATAATTCAATAGATCTAGACTTTTCTTATGAAGAAACCCCTCTAGGAACTGCAGGGTCTGTTAAACATTCTATACAATCAACTGAAGAAGATTTTATTGTTATATCTGGCAGATGTGTTTCTGATTTTGATTTAACAAAAGCTTTTAAATTTCACAAAAATCATCATGGAATTGCCACGATTATTTTGAAAAAAGATTTTAAAAATAATAATTCTAAAACGGTTAAGCTCGATAGCAATAACAAAATTCAAGATTTTACAGAAAATTTTTCTAGTATAGATTACTCTTCAAATTTTATAAACACAGGAATATATATCTTTTCAAAAGAAATATTAGACCATATCCCTGATAGTATAAACTCTGATTTTATCAAAGACATATTTCCCTCTATAATTAAAAAAAATATTCCTATCTATGGATATAAAGCTGATGGATATTGCCAAAATCTTTACGATATAAAATCATATTTTAAGATAAATCAAGATGTATTACATCAAAAAGTTTCTTGCGATATAAAAGCTAAATATGATTTTGGAGTTTATTTTAAAGATTCTTTCCCTAATGGAGAATTTAATATAAATCCCCCCGTTTTTATTGGTTCTAACGTATCTATAGGCGATAATGTTCAGCTAAACTGCGGAACAGTTGTAATGGATAATGTAACTATTGGAGACGAAACAATTATAAATTCATCAATTATTTTGGAGGGTGCTCATATAAGCAGCCATGTAAAAATAAATCAAGCTGTTATAGGAAATGATGCTAAAATCCTTCATCATTCATCTATTTTCGAAGAATCTGTTATAGCCAATGAATGTAAAATTTCTGAACACTCTATAATTTCTAATAAAGCAAAAATTTGGCCAAATAAAACCGTATTTCCTAACTCCAATATAAAAAAAGACATTAAATATGGTTATCCCTCCGATATATTATTTGACGATGATGGAATATCTGGAGAGACAAATTTAACAATAAATCCCGAAAATCTTTCTGCTATTGGAGGAGCATTAGCTAGCCTTATTCCAAAACCAAAGATAGGAATATCAACAAATTTATCTCCATCATCCCATGCATTTAAACACGCGGTTATATCTGGTATCCTATCTTCAGGAGGAGATGTATTAGATTTTGGGGACACTATAGAAACACAATTCGAATTTTGTGTATCAAAATCTATGTGCGATTTTGGAGTTTATATAGAAAGTAACGCAATAACAAATATAAAGATTGTCCAACAAGGATCTATGCCTCTTTCAAGATTATATGAAAAAAAGATAGAAGATCTTATAAACCAAACTAAATCTAAAAAAGTTTTACACAATAATTTTGGAATGATTTCAGATTTTTCATCGTTGAAAAATATATACGAGATAGATCTAGCTTCTACGTTACCCTTGAATAAAACAGATTATCCAATTTCTATAAAATCTCCAAACAAACATATAGTTTCCATCTTATCTAGAACATTAAAAAAATCTGGTTATACTATTCAAGATAGTCCTCTTTCTATAGAAATATATATATCCAACTCGGGAAAAGAAATTTCAATATATTCACAAGAAACAGGGTATATATTCGATGAAAAAGTTTTAGCTGTATTATGTTTAGCCACATTTATAAAAGGAAATTCTGTTTCCGTTCCATTCGAAGCACCTACGATAATAGACAAGATTGGAAAAAAATATGAAAAAGATGTATACAGATACCATAAATTTTCTAACAAAAATTTAGACTCTATAGCAAGAGAAAAAGCCATATCCCAACCCCATCTTAGAGACTGTTTAAAAATGTCTATATCTTTGCTAAATTTTTTAAATGAAAATAATTATACTTTAAAACAAGCTATAGATATGATACCCCATTTTGCAACAGCTTCCAGAATGATAAAGGTTGCAAAAAATCCAATGGATATTTTCGACAGAATATCCAGCACCGGTGAAATTATAGATTCTGGTCTTAAATTTAATCACACAATGGGAGAGGCATTTATAAGACCTTTAAAATCTGGAAAAGGTTTTATGGTTTATGCCGAAAGTATCAAAAGCGAATCTGCTTCTGAAATTTGTGATTTTTATGAAGATCTAATAAAACAACAAACTATTTAAAATATAATGTCACAAGATCTTAATAAAGCTTCTATTGACATTAATAATAAATATCTTTATTATTAATGTCAACGTAGTTGATAACTGATCGGATTTTTTTATATTTATTTATTATTTAATTCATTCTGTTAAATAATATTATAATTACCCTTTAAAATTTCTACTCTATATAGCTTTAATTAGCTTAATTCCAGATTTAAATATCCACTAAATGCCTTATAGGTCTTATCTATAAGGACATTGGGGATATTATTAAAATCATATTTTATTATAGATGACTTAAATATAATAATTTTAAATAAAACGGATTATTATATTTAAAATATAAAGCTTAAAAAACATAAACATAATTTATACATATATTAAAACTGGAAATCACACTACTTATATCTGGTGTTAATTTAATACTAGAAATTTAAAATATTTAGAAAAAGAGGTATTCTCGTGCCAAAAGAAATCGATACAAATCCTTTTATGGATAAAAATAAAATAGATACACCTACAAAGATGGAAAATACAAACTCAGAAAATACTATTCAAAATGAATCCATGAAAAATCAAAAAAAAGTTTTCCATAAACCAAAAGCAAATTCCCCTAACTATGCACCTTTAAAACCAAATTTAAATCATTTGAAATCTAAAAATAATAACAATAATAATATAAATAAAAATACAGCTAATAATCCAACCCAAAACACCTCCACAAATGTTAAAGCCGCCCATTATCCTCTAAAACTAAATACGAATCACCTTAAATCAAAAAATAACACTGAAAAAACACCTCAAGTTAATACTTTTAAAAAAGAAAAAAACTTTAATACTTTTAAAAAACCAAATGTAAATCAGATAAAAAAAGTTATATCTCCAACATCATCTATGAGAATTATTCCTCTTGGTGGACTAAACGAAATTGGAAAAAATATGACTCTTTATGAATATGAAGACCAGATGTTTATAGTAGATTGTGGTCTTGCTTTCCCCGACTCTGATATGCTGGGAATAGACATAGTTATCCCAGATTTCACATATGTTGAAAAAAACAAGCATAAACTTAAAGGAATAGTTATAACCCATGGACATGAAGATCATATTGGATCTCTTGCTTATCTTTTAAAAAAAGTTAATGTTCCTGTATATGCTACAAGACTAACAATTGGACTGATAGAAAATAAACTTAAAGAACATGGAATATTAAATAGATCTCAACTAAATGTAATTTCTGCAGGACAAGTATTTAAAGTTGGATGTTTCTCAATCGAAGCGATTCATGTAAACCACTCTATTCCTGATGCTGTTTCTTTAGCTATAAAAACTCCTGTAGGAACAATTATACAAACAGGCGACTTTAAAGTGGACTATTCGCCTATACATGGTGATGTTATAGATATTGGTCGTTTTTCTGAGCTTGGAAAAAAAGGTGTTTTATGCCTTCTTTCAGATTCTACAAATGCAGAAAGACCTGGTGCAACTGTAAGCGAGAGTAAAGTTGGAAAAACTCTTGACCTTCTTTTTCTTTCATCACAAGGTAAAAGAATTTTAGTGGCAACATTTGCATCAAATATACACCGTGTTCAACAAATTGTAGACAACGCTATAAAACACGATAGAAAAGTTGCCGTTTCTGGAAGAAGCATGGTAAACATTGTTGGAAAAGCTGTAGAACTTGGATATCTGAAAATTCCTAAAAATATCCTTATAGATATAGATGCAACCCATCGACTTCCCCCAGAAAATGTAGTTATTATAACAACTGGTAGCCAAGGAGAACCACTTTCTGCTCTTTCTCGTATGGCTGCAGGAGATCATAGAAAAATTTCTGTTTCATCTAAAGACGTTATTATAATCTCTGCTACTCCTATACCTGGAAATGAAAAATCTGTAAATAGAGTTGTAAATGATCTTCTTAAACTGGGTGCAGAGGTTATATACAAATCTGTTCACGAAATACACGTTTCTGGACATGGTTGCCAAGATGAACTAAAAATGATGCTTTCTGTTGTTAAACCAAAATTTTTTCTTCCTGTTCATGGCGAGTTTAAGCATCTTAAGGCACATGCCAATCTAGCAATCGCAACGGGAGTTAAAGAAGAAAATATATATATCGGGAACATAGGCCAGGTTATAGAACTAACCGCAACTTCTATGAAAGTTATTGGGTCTGTACCAGCTGGAAAAACCCTTGTAGACGGGCTTGGTGTTGGAGATGTCGGATCAATTGTCCTTAGAGATAGAAAACATCTCTCAGAAGATGGCTTGATAGTTGTTGTTACAACTATCGAGGGTGAATATGGTTCTATTATTTCCGGCCCTGACATTGTTTCTCGTGGATTTGTTTATATAAGAGAGTCCGAGTATCTTATAGAAGATGCAAAAAAAATTGTTAAAAAATCTTTAGATGATTGCTCTGAAAAAAATATAAAAGAATGGGGAATAATAAAAGGAAAAGTTAAAGACTCTTTATCAGATTTTATATACAAAAAAACAAAAAGAAACCCTATGATTCTTCCTATAATAATAGAAATTTAATATAGATTTTTTATAATTTTTTAGATAGGAGTATTTTATTATGAAATTTAGAAAGTTTTCTTCAATAACAATCTATATAATTTCTCTAATAATTGTTTCTATTATCTTAGTTTTATCTATTCCAGATTATAAATTATCTATGGCTTTTCTTCCTATAATTCTTATAATTTCTGGGATTATTATTAAAAAAATTATATATATAAATAAAAATATATTTACTATCTT
>CAMTHN010000008.1 GCA_947072265.1 uncultured Clostridia bacterium
TATATATATAACAAGTAATTAATATTCAAAAATAAAATAAAATAAAACAAAATAAAATAATATTAAATAAACTAACTATTATCTCTATATGTATAGTTTGTTATTTAACCAAATTTATATTAATTGGTAAATAATTCACAATTTTTATATTTTTAAAATTTTCTAAACAGTATATCCCCTCGTCCTTGTGTTTATATTATAACAACTCTTTTTAAAAGTCAATACATTTGTCGAAAAAACTGCAAATAAATAAAAAACTCATATTTGTTTATTTATATTGTATACTTTTTTATAAAAAAAAATCTAATATTTGGAAGATTTTTTACTAATGTTTGGAAATTTTTTTCCGACTATATATGTGAGGTGAAAAATATGCACTCAAATAGTAAACACATAAACACTTGCTATACCTCAATTGATAAAACGACATTTAATGATAAGCTTGACCCGATTAGATCTTTATTAAAATTAGATATAGCAAAGTGTGCTGACCCGACTAGATTAGACATAATAAAAAAATTGATTCAAAATGGGGAATATAAAATTTCTTCTATGGATATAGCAGACTCTATGATACGATGCAAAAAAAATAAAAAAGATGGCTCAATATGAGTCATCTTTTTTATTTAATTTTAAATAATTTTTTTCCATTTTTAGAAGTTATATCCACAACTTCTTCAGGGGATATACCTCTAAGTCCTGCTATCTCTTCTATACTATGTATCAGCATGGTAGAGTCGCATCTTCCACCCCTAAAAGGAGTTGGTGCCATATACGGGCAATCTGTTTCTATTAATAGCCTATCTAACGGAATTTTAGTTGAAACAGTTTTTACATCTCTAGCATTTTTAAAGGTAACAACTCCTGTTATTCCTATGTAATATCCCATATCTATAAATTTTTCCATAGCCAAAAAATCATACCCAAAACAGTGAATAACACCTTCTAGATTAAATTTTTGTAAGATTTCTATACTATCATCCAAAGCATCCCTACTATGTATAACAACTGGCTTTTTTATTCTTTCTGCTAGCTTTAATTGGTTTATAAAAACTCTCTTTTGAATAGCTCTATTTTCTCCACCATAATGATAATCTAATCCTATTTCGCCTATCCCAACAACACTTTCTTCTAAAGACATTTCTTCCAAAATATCTATATAATCTCCATCAACATCCTTTGCATAATGGGGATGAAAACCAACTGTAGAACTAAATATATTATGGTTTTTTCCCAATAATACACTCGCCTTAGATGTTTTTAAATCACACCCTATATTAACTACATTCTCCACTCCTGATAAATATAATTTTTCTATTAATTGATCTCTATCAGGAGAAAATGCCTTGTCATCATAGTGTGCATGAGAATCAAAAATTCCTCTTATCATTTAATATCCTACCTTATTTTTGTTCCTTCTGGTATATCATCATCTAAAAATAAAACCTTTACGTTGTCTTTATTTATATCCACCGCCAAAATCATTCCTTGGCTTATCATGCCTCTTAATTTTGCTGGTTTTAAATTTGAAACAACTATAACTTTTTTATCTTTTAAACAATCAATTGTGTAAAACTTTGAAATTCCAGAAACTATATCTAAAATTTTTCCTCCAATATCAACCTTTAATAATAATAGTTTATCTGATTTTTCTATCTTTAAAGCCTCTATAACCTTTCCTACTCTTAACTCTACCTTAGAAAAATCTTCTATATTTATCATCAAACCTTCAACAATATTAAGTTTTTTATCCTCCTTAATATTTAACTTTTCTTTTTCTAAAAATTCTTTAGCATCTATCCGTTCAAACAAAGGTTTTCCAGTTGATAATTTCTCTTTATATTCCATCTCTCCAAAAGATTGTGCAAACCATTCTAATTTATACGGTAAATTTATTTGATTAAATATTTTTTTAGCTGTTTCTGGAATGATAGGTTTAAGTGTTTCTCCTATATATCTAATTCCTTCTAACAAGCTATATAAAACAATATTTAATCTTTCTTTTTTTTCTAGATCATTTCCTAAAATCCATGGAGTTGTTTCATCTATATATTTATTGCATCTTCTTGCTATATTTATAATTTCAGAAACTCCATTAGCAATTTCATATCTATCCATAAAAGTTTCATAATTATTTTTAGATCTCTCTATAAAATTTTCTAAGTCTTTATCTATATCTTCTAAATATTCTACATCTCTTATCTTTATAGTTCCATCAAAATATTTATGTATCATCGCAATAGTTCTATTTACAAGATTTCCTATTGTATTTGCCAAATCCGAATTATATATATTTATAATATTTTCATATGTTATAACTCCATCATTTCCATAAGGAACCTGACTTAAAAGATAATATCTTGTTCCATCTACACCAAAAGTATCAACTAAATCATTGGCATACAAAACATTCCCTTTAGACTTACTCATTTTATCATCTCCAGAAAGCAACCATGGATGTCCCAAAATTTGCTTAGGAAGGGGAACTTCTAATGCCATAAGCATTATAGGCCAATAAATTGTATGGAACCTAAGTATATCTTTTCCTATTACATGTAGATCTGCTTCCCAATATTTTTTATATAAATCTCCATGATTTTTTAAATATACATCAAAGTCCAACCCAGTTATATAATTCGACAATGCATCTATCCATACATATATTACATGATTTGTGTCAAAATCAACAGGAATTCCCCATTTAAATGATGTTCTAGAAACACATAAATCTTGTAGTCCAGGCTTTAAAAAATTATTTATCATCTCTCTTTTTCTAGACTCTGGTTTTATAAAATCTTTATTTTCTTCTATATGTTTTAATAGCCTATCTTGATATTTACTCATTTTAAAAAAATATGCTTCTTCTTTAGTTTCTCTTACATCTCTTTGACAATCTGGACATTTTTCTTCTTTTAACTGGTTTTCTGTCCAAAAAGATTCACAAGGAGTACAGTATAATCCTGTATATTCTCCTTTGTAAATATCCCCTTTATCATATAATTTTCTAAATATTTTTTGCACAGTTTCCATATGATATTTATCTGTAGTTCTTATAAATTTATCATGAGAAGAATTCATAAGTTTCCAGATATTTTTTATTTCAGATGAAATTTTATCTACATATTCTTTTGGTTTTACACCCGACTCTATTGCTGATTCTTCTATCTTTTGTCCATGTTCATCCGTCCCAGTTAGATAAAAAACATCATATCCTTTTTCCCTTTTATACCTTGCTATTGCATCTGCCATAACAACTTCATAAACATTTCCTATATGTGGTGTTTTTGATGTATATGCTATTGCTGTTGTTATATAAAATTTTTCTTTCATACTATAATTTCCTCTCTATAACATATATTATATAAATTTAAAATCGATCTTTCCTATAGACACATTGGATGATATACATACAATTCTTGTCTTATCTCCAACTTTAAGCCTCTTTCCTGAAAGTTCATCAAAAAATGATATATACCCATCAAATAAAAATTTTCCTTCTGGAAAATTTTCTAACTTCACAAGACCTTCAACTGTATTCTCTAGTTCTACATATATTCCATGATCACAAACAGATGATATAACTCCATCAAACTCCTGTCCAACTTTTTTACTCATATATTCCGCTTTATAATAATCTTGACATTTTCTTTCTATCTTTGTAGCTTTTATCTCGGATTCTGTAGACTCTTTTCCTACATTAGAAATAAATTTAGAGTATTTTTTAACAATTCCTCCTATAGGAAATCCATTAACTATATCTCCTAAAACTCTATGTATAACTAAATCTGGATATCTTCTTATAGGCGATGTAAAATGAGAATAATTTTCTAAAGCCAACCCATAATGTCCTATTGGATCATCGCTATATTTTGCTTTAGACATAGTTCTTAAAACCTGTCTATTTATTATCTTTAATATATTTTCAGATTCAATATTTTTTAATAAATTTGCCATTTCAGATGGATGTTTTCCATCTTTAAGACCTGTATTTGTCACACCAATTTTTTCTAAAACTTCTTTTAAAATAGCTACTTTTTCTTCTTTTGGCTTATCATGAACTCTATATAAAAATGGAACTTCTTTTATTCTAGATATAGTTGCAGCAACTTCATTTGCTATAACCATAAATTCTTCTACTAATCTTTCAGATCTTCCTTGTTTTCTAAGCTTTATATCTTCTATCTCTCCACTTTCACCAATAATCATATAGCTTTCTCCGCTATCTATCTCAGAACATCCTCGTTTAGACCTGTTTTTTCCTAAAATCTCTGCTAATTCTTGCATTAAAAATAGATTATCTTTTATTAATTCATATTTTTTTATAATCTCTTCTGATGCTTCTTCTTTAAATATATCATTTATCTCTGAATATATACCTTTAACAATCGACTGAATAATAGTTTTTTTTATTTCAAAATCGATTATCTTTCCTTTAGAATCTAATACAATAAATATAGAAAATGTTAGCTTATCTTCTTGCGGATTTAAACTACAAATACCATTAGAAAGTTCTGTAGGTAACATAGGAATAACCTTGTTTGCATAATAGACACTTGTCCCTCTTTTTTCGGCTTCTTTATCTAGTATGCTTCCGTGTTTTATATAATGAGAAACATCAGCTATATGAACCCCTAATCTATAATATTCTCCCATCATCTCTAAAGAAACCGCATCATCCAAATCTTTAGAATGACTAGAATCTATTGTGAAAATCTTTTCTCCTCTAAGATCCTGTCTATTTTCATAATCTCTTTCTTCTATACACACTTCTGCTATTTTTTTGCTTTCTTCTAAAACTTCTTTAGGAAATGTTGTTTCTATTTTATTACTGTCTATATGCATTTTACATATATCTTCTGCTTTATTGCTATCTCCATAATTTTTAATAATCGACAATTTATGATCCCTATGACTCTCTCCTCTTTCAATTATATTACAATAAACTTGATCGCCTTCTTTTATTTCTATTCCATTTGTTTCAGCTATTTTTAGAAAACTTTTAGTCAAACTTTCAGGTAATATCATAAGATTATTTCCTTCTTTAACTATCTTACCTAAAAAAGCATAATCAGATTTCTCTGTTACATATAAAATTTTTCCTTCTTTTGAATTTCCACGACTTTCCATATATTGTATATAAACTATATCTTCTGGAACACTTCCTTTTAGATATTTTCCAGGGATAAAAACTTCTTCTTTTGTCTCCAAATCTTCAACAAATCCAAACGTTTTATTAACTCTTATAACTCGACATTTTTCACCCTTACAAAATTCTATAGTATAATATTTTTTATCTATCTTAATTATAGATCCTTTTTTCTCTAAAATTTCTATACTATCATCTATTTTATTATGATCTTTTTTTTCTATGTGAAAAGTTCTTGTAATATCTTTAAAATGGACACCTTTTTTACCCCTTAAACACACAAGATCGTATATTTTTTTTTCTAAATCATATTTCATATTATTGTTACATCTTCTCTCTCTTTTTTTACACTTTTATATTAAATAAAAATCCCTGCAGATATAAAATATCGCAGGGCATAATCTTTATTTTAAAAATATTGTTATAGCATTTACAGCGATAAGAGCTATAAAAAATACAATAGCCGCAACTTTTGTTATTTTATTTAGAATAACATCTTTTGTCCTAGTCTGATTTTTGCTATAATATGAATCAGCCGATCCACCCGATATCGTAGTATCATTTTGCTGTTTTCCATCCTGCATTATAACAAGAGAAATTACAAATATACTTGTTATAACTAAAATAATGCTAAAAATAATCTCCGAAACCAACATATAAATACACCTCCAAAACTCTCTATACTATATAACTCATATCAGTTTATCATATACATCGATTTTTTGCAATAAATAATTATATAGCATATGCTTTAAAACAGTTTTTTCTAAATTTTTTAATAAAGGATGTTTTTTTTGACTCAATATAATAATCATAAACGTATTTTTTTAATAGATCAAATTAGAGGATTTACATTAATCATTATGATTTTATATCATGCTTTTTATGATATAATTTTTATTTTTAATTTAGATACAAATTTTTTATTTTTACCTTTTATAAATATAATTCCAGATATAATTGGAGGAATATTTATTTTTATCTCTGGTTTTTCTTGCCAACTTTCTAGAAATAATTTTAAACGGGGTTTTATAACTCTATTCCTAGGGATATCTATCACTGCTGTTACATATGTTTTTATTCCCCAGCAGCTTATAACTTTTGGTATATTGCATTTTCTTGGTTTTTCTATGATCATATATTCTATACTTAAAAAATTTGTAAATAGGATACATTTTTTTATAGCTTTCCCTATTCTAATATTTCTTTTTATATCTACCTATAACATTTCATCTGGATCTATTGGAATAGAAAATTTTTTCTCTTTTAAAGTCCCATTATATCTATCGGAAAATCCTTTTCTTTTTCCATTTGGATTTATATCTAATACATTTTCTTCTTCCGACTATTATCCTATTTTTCCTTGGATTTTTATCTTCTTTTTTGGTGCTCATTTTGGAAAACAAATGCTTTTAAAAACTGTTCCAAAATTTATGTATAAGCGACCTTTACCTATATTATCAAAAATATCTTCATATTCTATAGTTATTTATATAATACACCAACCTATTTTATTCGGGTTTTTCTATCTTTTGAAAGGAATTATAAATGGATAATAATTTTAATAAATTAAAAGAAATATTACAATATAATAATTTTCCTGCTTTTGGAATCTGTAATTATTCTAATATTTCAAAAACCTTTAATGTTAGATCTAGAAATTTAATTCCATATAATGCCCATTCTGTAATTGTTTTTGCTTTTCCTTATTATGTTGGAGATTTTCCAAATAGGAATCTTTCAAGATATGCTATTGTGCAAGATTATCATATAATCGTTAAAAATCTTTTAAAAAAACTATCATCTTTATTAAAAATCGTTTTTGACCCTTTTTCATTTGCACCTTTTTCTGATAACTCTCCTTTTCCCGAAGTTGAAATTGCTGTTAAATCTGGACTTGGATTTATAGGTCTAAACCATCTTCTTATTACAGAAAAATATGGAAGCTTTATTTTTATTGGAGAAATTGCAACAGATATGCCACTACCTCAAACCCCTTCACTAAACAAAACTTGTCTTAAGTGTATGGCTTGTATAAAAAAATGTCCTGGAAAAGCTATACTTAAAGATAAAATTGATATGGATAGCTGCCTTTCTCATATAACCCAGAAAAAAAGTGTTCTTTCTATCCAAGAAAAAACTCTTATAAAACAAAATAAGCTTCTATGGGGATGTGATATCTGTCAAGATGTCTGCCCTCATAATAAAAATGTTCCTATAACATATATACAGGACTTTAAAAAAGATATAATTCCTTTTCTTTCTTTTAACAATATAGATATTTTAGTTAAAACAAGAGCTTTCGGATTTCGCGGACCATCTGTTTTAAAACGAAATCATGGTATATTATATGATAAATAGGAAACCATATATTATATAATATTTTTGGAGGGTTTGTATGAATGTTTCTGATATTATGAAAAATCCTATTATAACCATCTCTCCAACAGACACTATTTCATACGCAGCTAAAATTATGTCCCAATATAATATAGGATATATCCTTGTAGTTGATGGACACAATCTTATAGGAATTATTACAGATAGAGATATTGTTATCCGTTGTATTCCTTCTGAAATAGACTATAAAATTTGTACTGTAGATAAAATTATGACAAATTCTGCTATTATTCTCCATCCATCTGACTCTATTAAAAAAGCTGTCTCTATTATGATTGAATCTAATATTAGGCGTGTTCCTGTTGTTGAAGATAGAAAATTAAAAGGCTTGATAACTATATTTGATATTTTAAAAATTTCTGAAATATCTAATAAAATAGAAATTTCTCATGCTTTAACAGAATTTTTTTTCTACTAGATATATAGAAAAAAAGACACCTATATATATTAAATAGGTGTCTTTTTTTCTATATATCTTCGTTCAACTCTATCTGTTATCCCTGTGAAAATTTCATAGGGAATAAGACCAACTTTTTTTGTATAATCTCCTATATCAATTCTGTTTCCCTCATTATCTTCTCCAAATAATAAAACCTCTTCTCCAAGTTTAACATTTTTAAAATCAGTTATATCTATCATTATTTGATCCATTGTAATATTTCCCAAAACTTTAGATAATCTTCCACCAACTTTAACAAAGCTACTATTGGAAAGCATCCTATTATATCCGTCTCCATATCCAACAGAAACAGTGGCAATTTTCATTGGTTTATCTGTTTTAAAATTTCTATTATAGCTTATAAAATTGTCTTTTTCTAATATCTTTATCATAGATATTTTAGAAAAAAAGTTCATTACTGGTTTAAGTTTATCTTTACATATTTCTGTAGGATCATACCCATATACAAAAATTCCTGCTCTAATAAAATCATATTTTAAATAGCTATAATTAACCAAGCCTCCTGTATTTTGCAGATGACTTCCATAGCAATTTATACCTGATTTTTTTAAACTTTTTAAAACTTTATCAAATCTATCTATCTGTTTTTTTGTATATAAAATATCTTCTATTTCTAAACTTTCGGATGAAGAAAGATGGCTATATATTCCTTCTATATTTAAATTATATCTTTTATAATTCTCTTTTATTTTCTCTATATCTTTATAAAAAAATCCAACTCTTCCCATTCCAGTGTCTATTTTTATATGACATCTAATTATATTTTTTTTGTATAAAGCTATCTTATCTAAATCCAAAAGATATTCATAACTGGTTATAGTTTGAATAAGATTATATTTAATTATATATTCTATCTCTTCCAAAGGGGTCATCCCAAAAATAAGTATATCTTTTTTTATACCATGATTTCTAAGTTTTATCCCCTCTGAAATTGTAGCAACAGCAAACATATCTGTTCCTATTTGTTCAAGTTTATTTGCTATTTCTATCATTCCGTGGCCATATCCATTAGATTTAACTATAGATATAATTTTTGTTTTATTCTGCTTTTTTAATTGAATAATTTTAAAATTATCTTCTAAATTATCTAAATTTATATCTATCCAAGATCTAATAAATAATCGTTTTTCCACTATATACCTCCAAAGTAGGCTACATTTCTTCTAATAATTTTATATTTATTAAATCAGCTATATTTTCAAATAATATTTTTATACATAAAATTAAAAAATATCTAGCAGATGCTAAATTTACATCCTCTATATGAACACGACAGTTATTATAAAATTTATGAAAATATGTTGCTAATTCCATACTATATTTAACAATCTTAGATGGGTCATATCCCTTACACGCTTCTCTAATTTCTTCTGGAAAGCTTCCTATAAATCGAATTATTTCTATCTCTTCCTTTTTTTCAAGAAGATTTAAATTTTTATCTATATCACTTATATCAGATTTTTCAGATTTTTCCATATATTTAATAATACTACATATTCTAGCATAGGCATATTGTACATAATAAACTGGATTATTTGATGATTCTTCTATTGCAAGATCAAGATCAAACTCTAGATGGGTATTATGATTTTTCATATTAAAGAAAAATCTAGCTGCATCTAAAGGAACTTCCTCTAATAAATCAACCAAAGTTATAGATTTTCCTGTCCTTTTACTAACTTTTACAACTTCTCCATCTCTTACAAGTCTTACCAGTTGCATCAAAACTATATCAAGTTTATTTCCATCAAGTCCGATAGCATTCATGCTTCCTTTTATTCTTCCTACATGCCCATGATGATCTGCACCCCATATATTTATAACCTTGTCAAATTTTCTTTTTTCAAACTTGTTATAATGATATGCTATATCTGCAGCAAAATATGTTGGATTTTTATTTTCTCTAATCAAAACAGAATCTTGATCTTCTCCTAACGCTGTTCCTCTATACCATATTGCTCCATCTTTTTTATATGTATATCCATTTTTTTCTAATTTTTCCAAAATTTCTTCAACTATTTTATCTTTATAAAGGCTACTCTCTTTAAACCAATTATCATATTTTATTCCATATTTTAATAGGTCTTGTTCTAATTTATCAAGGTTTATTGGCAGAGCATAATCAACTAATTTTTTGCTTCTTTGCTCAATATTTAAATTTTCTAGTCTTTCATTTCTTTCATCTTTAAGATAATTTTTAATATGAACTTTTATATCTTCACCTTGATATCCATCTTCTGGAAAATCATATTCTTTTTCTCCATAAATCTCCTGCATATATCTTGCTTCTAAGGACTTTCCAAATTTTTCTATTTGATTTCCTGCGTCATTTATATAAAATTCTTTTTCTACATTATATCCATTATATTTTAAAATATTTGCTAAACTATCTCCTAAAGATCCTCCTCTTGCATTTCCTATATGCATTGGTCCTGTTGGATTTGCTGAAACAAATTCAACCATAACCTTTTTTAATCCACCATCTTTATTTTTTCCATAGTCTTCTTTTTCTTTATAAACTTCTTTTAATATATCTATAAAAAATTCTTTTTTTACAAAAAAATTTATAAAACCTGATCCCGCTATTTCATATTTTTGAAAATAACTTCCGTCTAATATTAAGTGTTTTCCTATCTCTTCTGCTATTTTTATAGGAGATTTTTTTAAACTTTTTGCAGAAACCATTGCAATATTTGTAGAAAAATCTCCTCTAATTTTATCAGTTGGCTCTTCTATAATAAAAGGAGGCATTTCTGTTTTATCAAAAATACCTTCCTGAATACATCTTCCTATAGATGAATATATTATATCTTTTAAACTTTGTTTAGTATTATAAAAAATATCTCCCATATTTTATTCTCCTTATTTTTCTATTTTAAGTTCTATTCTATGAAAACTTAAATGTTTATAATCTATATCTAAATCATATTCAAAAACTACACTTCTAATATTTTCTTCATCTTGATTTTCATATTTTATATTGATATTTTTACCCATTATTCCTACTAAAAAATTTCCATATGTTGATGTATAGCTTCCTATATTTCTTTTATCTTCTTCTATTTCTATATATGTTTGTAAAACTTCGTTTCTTATTATAGTTATCTTATCTTCTTTAATCTTTAAAATTGTTTTTATAGACTCTCCATTTTCATAATATCTTGTATCTTGATATATTATATAAAAATACTCATTTTTTTTTTGAATAGTTCCCTCTGTATAAACTTCTGTTATATCTTTTTCATCTCCTATATTTTGCTCTGAGATAACTTTTAATAAAATATCTTTTTTCATAATAATCCTCTATATTTAAAATATATCTAAATCTATAACAGATATATTTTTAAATATATCTTCGTCTAAAAAGATGCTTCCTGTCTTTCCAAAAGAATCTTTGTCATCAGTTATATAATAAAAAACTTCCCCAATTTTTTTTGTATAATTATTCATATTATTTTTTTTAAGATAATTTTCAACAAACTTTGCCGTCTCAAATCCAGAATCAACAATATTTATATCTTTTCCAAAATAATCCTCTATATGGCTTTTTATAATTGGATAATGTGTACATCCTAGTATAAGCGTGTCTATTTTTCCTCTCATATCCTCTAGATATTTTTCAACCATTAAACTAGTTATCTTATTTCTAGGTTCTATAAATCTATTTTCAATTAACGGAACAAATAATGGACAATCTTGCGAATAAATATTAATATTTTTATCATATTTTTTTATATATTCTTGATATTTATTAATTTTAATTGTTGCTGATGTTCCTATTATTCCTATTTTTTTTTTTATGGAAAGCTTTATAGCAATATCACAAGTTGGCTTTATTATTCCACTATAATGAAAAGAAAAATTATTTTCATATCCACCATATAAAATAGAACTTGCTGTACCACAAGCCGCAATCACAAATTTTACAGATTTAGAAAGCAAAAATTTAATATCTTGTATAGAATATTTTTCTATTATATTTCTGCTCCTAGTTCCATATGGAACCCTAGCGGTGTCTCCCAAATAAACAATATCTTCATTAGGAAGAAGTTTTTTAATATATTTTACAACAGCAAGACCACCAACACCAGAATCAAAAATTCCAATTGGTCTATTATCCATCTATTTCAGACCTTTCTATAAATGCATAATCTATTAAATTTTGTATTATCTCTTTGCTTGTCATTCCCATATCTTCAAAAAGTTTTGGATACATACTAATCTGAGTAAATCCTGGCATTGTATTTATCTCATTTAATATTATATTTTCTTGCTTATCAACAAAAAAATCTATCCTTGAAAGACCTCTACAGTCTAAAATTTCATATGCTTTTTTTGCAATTTTTTTTATATCTTCTTCAATATTTTTAGAAAGATCTGTAGGAATTTTTACACAACTTTCTTTTAAAATATATTTAGAGTCAAAATCATAAAATTCATTTGCCGATTCTATCTCCCCAACTCGAGAAATAATTGGATCTTCATTTCCCATAATAGCAATCTCAACTTCTCTTCCATCTACAAATTCTTCTATCAAAATCTTTCTATCATGAAGAAAAGCAAGTTTAACACCCTTTTTCAACTCTGTATAATTAGAAGCTTTACTAACACCTATAGAAGAGCCAGAATTTGCTGGTTTTATAAAAAGTGGCATCCCCAAATCATCTATAATATTTTTTAATATTTTGTCTAAATTATCTAAATTTTCAGATTTTATATATCTCCATTTAGATGTTTTTATTTTATTATAATCCAATATTGTATGGGTAAAAATTTTGTCCATACAAACGGCAGAAGATATAAGATTACATCCAACATAAGGAATTCCAGATAGATCAAAAAGACCCTGAACTGTTCCATCTTCTCCATATTTTCCATGTAAAACTGGAAATATCAAGTCTATAGATTGTTTTGAAATAGTTCCGTCTGATAAAATTTTGACGATTCCTTTTTTTAGCCTATCTGGACTTATAAAAGCCTGTGTACAATCTGGATGTTTTTCCCAACTTCCATCAGCAATATTTTCTATATCTCCTGGATAAAATATCCAATTTCCTTTTTTATTTATTCCTATACAGATAACTTCATATTTTTTTTCATCTATATTTTTTATAACAAAGGATGCAGATTTTAAAGAAATTTCATATTCACTAGAAATTCCCCCAAATAAAACTGCTATTTTTTTTTTTGACATAGAAATACCACCCTTTTTTCTATATTTAAAATTATATTACCATATTTATATTAACTATGCAAACATTATAATTTATTTCTTTTTATTATTATAACATATGGTGTTATATCATTTTTTATGTTCTCATATCTATATATTTCATACTTTTCTTTTGATATTTTTTTTATAATTTTTTCTATCTCTAATCCTTCTAAAAATCCTTCTTCATGACCTCTATAAATTGTTATACATATTATTCCTTTTTTTTCTACTAAACTAATTGCCTTTTTTATTGATTCTATAGTTGTTTCTTTTTTTGTTGTAATAGCTTTGTTTCCCTTTGGAAGATACCCTAAATTATATATTCCTATATTAAATTTTTTAATATATTTTTCAAAATTTTCATGACCATCATTTATATATTTTATATTATTATACATTCCTTTTTCTATAAAAAGTTGTTTTGTATTTTCTATAGCCTTTTGTTGTATATCAAAAGAATATACAACTCCTTTTGAAACTAAATTACTTAAAAAAAGACTGTCATGACCATTTCCCATCGTAAAATCTATACATATATTATCATCTCTATAGTTGTTTTTTATTATATATTTTGAAAAATCTAATATATTCAATCTATCAACCTCTTTTATAATATTTTCCTTGAAAACTTTCTCTTCTATTAAATTCTTTGTCTATTTCATTTATAACAACAAATTTTTTTAAACTCCATAAAGGTGATATTAAATTTTCCTTTTTTCCATCTCCTGTAAGACGATGGATTACAACCTGTTCTGGAATATATTCTAGTTGATCAACCACTATATCTACATATTCTTCTAGTTCTAAACTTTTAAATATACCTTGTTTAAATTGATGTTCTAATACTGTTCCATCAACTACATATAACAGATGAATTTTTATTCCATATGGTTCTAACTCGCCAACCTTTTTTGCCGTTTCTATCATCATATTTTTATCCTCAAATGGAAGCCCATTAATTATATGTACAACTATATTTATATTTCTTTCTTTAAGTCTTTTATATCCATCTAAAAAATCTTTATAACTATGCTTTCTATTTATATATTCTCCTGTTTTATCATATATAGTTTGTAGCCCCAACTCTACCGTCAAAAAAGTTCTTTTAGAAAGCTCTTCTAAATAATCTAAAACATCATCTTCTATACAATCCGGCCTAGTAGATATACTTAGCCCTACCACATCTTTTAAACAAACTATCTTTTCAAATTTTTCTTTAAGTTCTTTTAGTGGAGCATATGTATTTGTAAATGATTGAAAATATCCAATATATTTTCCAACCTTCCATTTTTTATGAATATTATTTTTAATATTTTCAAATTGTTCTAATAGACTGTCTTCTCTTTTGCCAGCAAACTCTCCACTTCCTTCTTTAGAACAGTATGTGCATCCGCCAAACCCTTTTGTACCATCTATATTTGGGCAGGTAAATCCTCCATCTAACGAAATTTTAAATATTTTTTGTCCAAATTTTGTTTTATAGTGATAGTCTAAACTATGATATTTTTTATAGTTATTTGAATATTTAAATTCCATATTTTTTATCACCCTTTATATATAAAAGTTGGCTGTTATATATAAACAGCCAACTTTTATATAATTTTATTTCATATTTATCTCAGACTCGCTTTTTTGTATAAGATTTAATAGATATGAATAATTAGAAATTTGATCTCCTGTAAACATATCTTGTTCAAAATTTTTCTTTTCAATTTCATTTATAACATCATCTTTAAATATTGTTTCATTTTCAATTATTGTTATTATGTTTGCCTCTGCTAGTTCCATTCTTGCTAAAGATTTTCTATTATAAATAGATTTTTTTATCCCAAATATTTCTTTATTATGTGGATTTATAGAATATATAATTCTAAATGCTCTATAAATAGATATTATTAAAAAATTTGATATTTCATCTACAAAATTCTTGTTATTAACCTTTTTTAACATATCAAATATGATATTTATAGAATTAATTATTATTTTTTTATTTAATATTATTAATATATTTTCAGTTGTTTTAAATATATCTTTTTGTAGTTCTTTTGATAATTTTTCTTGGTGATAATATATATTGTTGTTCTTTTGGTTGGTGGTG
>CAMTHN010000009.1 GCA_947072265.1 uncultured Clostridia bacterium
GATATTTTAGATTATTTTATGAAATATATAACACCAATATCTCTTTTGCTTTCACTTATAATAGGAATTATTACGTATTTTATAACTCTTAATGCATTTTTATCTATAAGTATTTTGACAGGACTTTTGTGTATGTGTTCTCCCTTTTGTCTAATATTTTCTTTACATTTACCATTTTATCAAACTATTAAAAAGATAAATAAAGAAGGGGTTGCAATATTAAATATATCTGATATACAAGATTATGGAGAAATAAATAGCGTTGCAGTTGAGGCATGCGATATATTTCCAGAAAAAAGCATAGCTCTTGTAGGGATAGATACATTTTGCGGACAGAGGATAGATGAATCTATAATACATGCAGCCAGTGTTTTACACCATGTAAAAAGCATCTTTTCTCACGTTTTTATGGATGTTATTTTAAATAGAAAAGATATATTAAAACAGGTTACATCTTTTGTATATGAAGAGGGTCTGGGTATTGCTGCATGGGTTGAAAATAAGAGAATTCTTATAGGCACAAGACAATTTTTATTAAATTATGGAATAGACGTTCCTGTGAAAAAATATGAAGAAAAATTTACAGACAAAAATATTACAGTTTTATATTTATCTAATTGTGGAGAGCTTTCTTCTGCATTTGTCCTTAAAGTTGATGGAGATAGTAATGTTTTACAAAGTTTAATAGATTTACAATATAGTAAAGTCTGCATGGTTGTTAAAACTGTGGATCCTTTTGTTACAAGGGATATTTTTTCAAAGCTTTTTTCTATAAACAATGAGCTTATAAAGGTTATCCCTATAGAAATGCACGATAAATTTGATGAGATGGGTAGACAGTTTGATGATGGATATGGAAATATTTTATGCAAAGGAAATATTTATTCTTTAGTTGAAACTATTGTTAGTTTAAAAAGAATGAAATCAACTTTTGTTATGAATATAATAGTTATGCTTACGTCTATTATTGTTGGGTGCGTTCTTATATTACTATTTGGAATGCTATCTATAACAAGCCAAATATCTATTCCGATTTTTTTAATTTATCAACTTTTATGTGTATTTACAACTTATATAATAGGATATTCAAGGCTGTGATAATAGAAACTGATAGATTATATTTAAGAGAATTAACGCTATTAGATTTTAATCCTCTTTGTAAAATGCTACAGGATGAAGAAGTTATGTATGCATATGAGCATGCATTTAGTAATAATGAAGTTAGAAATTGGTTAAACACACAGATTAGACGATATAAAAAAAATGGTATAGGCTTATGGGGAGTTGTAGATAAAGAAACAAACGTCATAATTGGTCAATGTGGATTAACTATTCAAGAATGTTTTGGTAAAAAAGTTGTGGAAATTGGATATATTTATCAAAAAAAATATTGGAATAAAGGTTATGCAACTGAAGGTGCAAAAGCTTGTAAAGTATACGCTTTTGAAAAATTAAGACTAAAAGAGGTATATTCTATAATTAGAGATACAAATATACCATCTCAAAAAGTTGCTCAAAAAAATGGTATGAATATTTTAGGAAGCGTTATAAAACATTATCATGGAATGGATATGCCACATTTAGTATATTGTGTTAAAAATAATATAAAAAGCGGTCCTAAATAAGGACTGCTTTTTATATTATCTGATTGTTAAAATAAAAAATATAAGTTATAATATAAATATTAAAGGGGTTTATGCTATGAAAGAAGTTTTTATATTCACAGACGGGGCGTGTAAAGGAAATCCAGGTCCAGGTGGTTGGGGAACTATTTTAAGATGTGATGGTGTGGAAAAAGAGATTTCTGGAGGAGAGAGAGAGACAACAAATAATCGTATGGAAATGACAGCAGTTATAAAAGGTTTAGAAAAACTTAAAATTCGTTGTAAAGTTTATATATATAGCGACAGTAAATATATTGTTGATGCAATAAATAAGGGATGGGCATTAAAATGGAAAGGAAATAATTGGTATAGAAATAAAAAAGATAAAGCATTAAATATAGATTTATGGGAAAAATTATTATTAAAATTGGAAGATCATCAATGTGAAATAAGCTGGGTTAAGGGACATTCTGGGCATAAGGAAAATGAAAGATGTGATAGACTAGCGGTTATACAAGCTGAAAAATTTTTATAAAAACAAATGTGCACTTAAACGGTATATGTTTTCTATTGTATTATATACTTAAATAGTATATAATACAGATGTAGAAAAATAAATTTTAATCTATCGAGTTTAGTTATAATTAAAAAGGAATTGATATATATGGAGAAATTTGTTTATTTAGATAATGCTGCGACAACAAAAATCTCAGAAGAGGTTCTAAAAGAAATGCTTCCATTTTTACAAGAGTCGTATGGAAATGCAAGCACTATATATAGTATAGGTCGAGAGTCGCGCTCTGCTATAGAAAAAGCAAGGAAACAAGTAGCAAGTGCTATTGGATGTTTACCACAAGAAGTTTTTTTTACATCAGGTGGAACAGAATCGGACAATTGGGCTATACAAGGAACAGCAAGAAGGTTGGCTAGAAATGGTAAGAATCATATAATAACAACAAATATAGAACATCATGCTGTTTTACACACATGTGAGATGTTGGAAAAACAAGGATTTGAAGTTACATATCTTAAAGTTGATTCAGAAGGATTTATATCTGCAAAACAGGTTGAAGAAGCAATAAAAGATACAACCTGTTTAGTTACGGTTATGTATGCAAATAATGAAATTGGAACGATTCAACCGATAAAAGATATAGGAAAAATTTGTAGAGATAAAGGGGTATGGTTCCACACAGATGCTGTACAAGCTTTATCAAATGTTGATGTAAATGTTGTTGAACAAAATATAGATCTTATGTCAATTTCATCTCATAAAATTCATGGTCCAAAGGGAGTTGGCGTGCTCTATATTAAAAGAGGAATTGTATTAGACAATATTATAACAGGTGGTGGACAAGAGAGAGCTAAAAGACCGGGAACTGAAAATGTTTCTGGAATAGTTGGGTTTGGTTATGCAATTACAGAGGCTATGAGAGATATGGATGAAAAAGTTAAAAATATTAATATTTTAAAAAGTCATCTTATAGAATCTGTTCTTAAAATACCTTTTAGTTCTATAAACGGTTCTTTAGAAAACAGACTTTGTTTTAATATAAATTTTTCTTTTGGTTCAATAGAAGGAGAATCGCTTCTCCTTATGTTAGATCTTAAAGGGATTTGTGCTTCATCAGGATCAGCTTGTACATCTGGATCTTTAGATCCATCACATGTTTTGTTGGCTTTAGGAAAAAGTCATGAGGTTGCTCATGGATCTTTGCGAATATCTTTAGGAAAATATACAACAAAACAAGAAATAGACTATTTAATAGAAGTTTTACCACCGATAGTTGATAGACTTAGAGAGATATCACCTCTATGGAAAAACTAGTTTAAAATACTTTTATATAAAAGAAAGGAATTATCGATATGTTATATACTGAAAAATTAATGGAACATTTTACAAATCCTAAAAATGTAGGTGTTATTGAAAATCCAGATGGTTTTGGAGAAGTTGGCAATGCTAAATGTGGAGATATAATGCAGATGTATATCAGTGTTAATGACAAAGAAGAGATTACAGATATAAAATTTAAAACTTTTGGTTGTGGTGCAGCAATTGCAACAAGTTCTGTAGCAACAACGATGGTTAAAGGAAAAACAATAAGAGAGGCTTTAAAAATAACTAATAAAGAAGTTATAGAAGCATTAGAAGAAATTCCGGCTGTTAAAGTCCATTGTTCTGTATTAGCAGAACAAGCTTTGAAGTCTGCTGTTTCTGATTATTATACAAAAAGAGGAATAGATCCAACTCCAATTGTTGGAATTATAGACGAATCTGCTGCTCATCATTAAAAAATAAAAAATCCATAGTATAAAATATACTATGGATTTTTTATTTTTCATTTGAATCAATTTCATTTTTTAGTATTTCTATATTTTCATGCTGTATAGTTTTAGACATTTCATGCTTAAAGTTATTTGTATCAATAGCAGGAAAGTTTAGTGGAATAACATTTTTATGACACTTTATAATTTTATTTTTTTTCATATATTACTTCCTTTAAAAAATTTATATAATTAATATAGCCAGCTAAAAAATAAATATAATTTTTTTAATAATATAACATTATTTGGATAATAATAGATATATATAAATTTATAGTCGGAGGAAAATATGAATATAAAATTATCCAAAAGACCTTTTATAAGAATAATATCTTTTGCAATAGCAATTACAGTTATTTTATCTAGCCTTGCAGTCGGAAATTATATGAAATTTAAAGATTCGGAGATGAAGGTAGAATATAGCTATTTAAGATCTATAGACAATTTGGCAGATTATATGACTAGTATAGATAAAATATTAACTAAATCTATGTATGTAGGAACGCCAGAGTTATTAACTAGCTTAAGTACAAACCTATGGAAATCTTCTAGCAATGCAAAACTAAGTCTTTCACAACTACCAGTAGAATTTTTAAACCTATCAGAAGTTTATAAATTTTTATCACAGGTTGGTGAATATGCAATATATATAGCAAAAAAAGGTACAAATGGATTAGAGATATCGGAAGAAGAAAGACTTAATATGAAAAGTTTAGCAGAATTGAGCCGATCATTGATGGATCAGCTAATGATTTTACAAGATGGGATATACACAGGAAGTATAGCAATAGGAGAGGTTAAATCTGATTTAGATGACCAAGGTGATGGTAGAAATTATTCTGTAATATCAGATAATATATCAGATATCCAAGAAAAATTTAGTTCTTATCCCAAATTGATATATGATGGACCATATTCGGATCATATTATGGAAAAATCTCCTGAAAAATTGATTGGATTAGAAGAAGTATCGAGAGAACAAGCAAAAGAAAAAGCATCAAAAGTGTCTGGAATTGATATATCTGATTTACAGGATGATTATGACGAAGAGGGTAAGATGAGTTCATATAGATTTAAAACAGATCAGTCAAATGTATCTATAACAAAATATGGTGGACTTGTTTCATATATGGTTAAGAATAGAGATGTAGCTAATCAAAGTTTGACAAATGAAAACGCATTAAAAGTGGCTGGACAATATTTAAAAAGTTTAGAAATAAATAATATTATACCGACTTATCATGAAATAAAAAATAATATTATGACTATTAATTATGCTCATGAAATAGATGATATAATATATTATACAGATCTTATAAAGGTTAGTATTGCTATGGATAGCGGAGAGGTTATAGGATTTGATTCTAGAGGTTATATTATAAATAATAAAGAAAGAAAAATTTCACCGCCAATTATATCAATAGAAAAAGCTGTAAATGTGATAAGTCCTCTATTAAAAGTAGAAGATATAAGATTAGCAGTAATACCAACTAATAATATACAAGAAGAGCTAACTTATCAGTTGAAATGTAAAACTGAGGATGATAAACCAATTTTAGTTTATATAAATGCATATACTGGAAAAGAAGAAGATATTTTGATATTAATAATAACAGAAGAAGGAATTTTAACTGTTTAAGTAATAAAAAAGAGAAGGCATAATGCTCTTCTCTTTTTTATTAGTTAAATATATTTATATCTATAGAATCAAAAAGACGTTTTACGGAATTTTTAAGAGAAGAGTGGTTAAAATCTATTAAATTAGGATCTTTTTTTATAATCTTATGTGCAATTAAACTAGTTTCCAGAAGGGTTGAAGAATCTTCAATTAGATTAGATATATTTAAAGAGGGAAGACCATGCTGTCTATTTCCAATAAAATCACCAGGACCACGAAGTCGAAGATCTTCTTCTGATATCTTAAATCCGTCTATATTTTCTTTTAAAGTTTTAAGGCGTATTAAAGATTCTTTATTAGTAGAGTCGGATAATAATATGCAATAGCTTTGTATATCTCCCCGACCAACTCTACCTCTAAGCTGATGAAGTTGGGAAAGACCAAATCTTTCAGCATTTTCAATTATAATTATAGTTGCGTTAGGTATGTCTATACCAACTTCTATTACAGTTGTAGCTATTAAAATATGTATTTTATTTTGTTTAAAATCTTGCATAATTTCATCTTTTTGTAAAGAATTTAGTTTTCCGTGTATACTTTTTATTTTATAATCTTTAAAATAACCTGTAGATAAATTATCATATAAATCTTCTACATTTATTGTATTAGCTTGGTTTTCTTGTATTGAAGGGCATACAATATAGACTTGCTGACCGTTATCAATTTTTTCTTTAGCGAAATTATACATTCTATTTTTCTTTTTAGAGGATATTAAAAAGGTCTGAGTTTGCTTTCTATTAGATGGCATTGTTTTAATTAAAGATATATCTAAATCGGTATATAAAGTTAGAGCAAGAGTTCGTGGAATAGGAGTGGCAGACATTATAATTGTATGAGGGTTAAACCCTTTGGATATAATTTTTGCCCTCTGAGAAACACCAAACCTATGTTGCTCATCAGTTATAACTAATCCAAGATTTTTAAAATATATATCAGATTGTATAATTGCATGAGTTCCTATGACAATATCATAACAACCAACAGAAATTTGGTCTTTAAGACGTTGTTTTTCTTTTTTTTTGATTGAGCCGGTTAGTATAGCAATTGATATTCCAAAAGGTTTAAAAAAGTTTAAAAAAGTTTTAAAATGTTGTTCTGCCAAAATTTCCGTAGGAACCATTATGGCGGTTTGATATTTATTTTTGGCCATTAGGTAGGATATAGCGGCAGCAATTAAGGTTTTTCCAGATCCAACATCCCCCTGAATCATACGGTTCATAATATTATTAGAAAGCATATCTGTTATACAATCTTTTATAGATTTATCTTGATCTAATGTGGGAGAAAAAGGAAGAGATTTTATAAAAGGAGAAATATCAGAAATTTGTATACTAATAGATGATTTTATTTTTTTATTTATTTTTATAGAATTTATTCCAAGTTGTAAAATAAATAATTCTTCAAAAATTAATCTTTTTTTTGCTTTTTCTAATAAAATTGAGTTTATAGGAAGATGTATGTTAGTTATAGCGTCTAATTTAGATATAAGATTATATTTATTTATAATATAATTAGGAAGAGTTTCTATATTTATATTATTTTCTGATATATATTCTAAAACTGATTTTATATTTTTAGATATAATATTATTTGTTATTCCTTTTGTTAATTTATATTTAGGTGTTAGAATATTTTTTTGTGAAGTTGGGATAAAAGAAGGAGAGGTTATAAAAACTTTTGTTCCTATGCAAGAGAATTTACCATAAATATAATATTCTTTATTTAGTTCTAAATTTTTAGCAGAAAATTTATTATTAAATATATTTATATACAAAAAATCAGCCCCATCGGTTCCGACAAGGCTAAAAATAGTTGTTTTAGAATAGTATTTAGGGGAAGAGGTTTTTATAATTAAAACTTTCACACATCCCTCAAAATTTTCGGTTATATCAGATATTTTTATACAATTTTGATAGTCTATATATGATATGGGAAAAAAATTTATAAGAGAAAGAATATTATTTATTCCTAATTTATTATATAGAGCCTTTCTTTTATGACCAATCCCAGATAGAGTTTCTATTAGATTATTTAAGTATTCCATAAAAATTATATTATTCTACAGATACTATATAATAGTATAAAGGTTGACCACCATTTATTAGCGTAATTTCTATATTTGACGAAAATTTTGATTCTATATTAGAAAAAATTGTTTCTGCTTGTACAGTGGATATATCTGATCCATATATAATAGTTATATATGATGAATCACGGGTTACCATATTTTTAATAAGCTTTATAAGTGCTTTAGAAACATCTTTTTCAACAAATGCGAGTTTTCCATCTTGCATTGCAAGAATTTCGTTATGCTTTATATTATGACCATCAAAGTTAGAATCTTTTTCCGCAAACGTGATCTGTCCAGTAGAGATACTTTCAAATGATTTTGTCATATATAAAGTATTTTCAGAAAATGATATTTCAGAATTAAATGTAAGCATAGCCGAAATACCATGAGGAATATTTTTAGATTGTAAAACGCAAACATTTCTATCAGCAAGTTTTGCAGCTTGTTCTGCTGCCATAAATATATTTTTATTATTAGGAAGAACAAATACATTTTGGGCAGGGGTAGAAAGGATAGCGTTTAGTATATCATTTGTAGAGGGATTCATAGTTTGTCCTCCATAGACGATGGTGTCTACGCTAAGGTCTTTAAATATATTTTCGATTCCTCTACCAGAACAGATAGAAACAAAACCATATTCATTTATAGGCGGTGTAGGAGTATAGACTATATCTTTTATACTATCTTGTTTAGTTTTTATTATTTGTTTATATTGCTCTCTCATATTTTCTATTTTTATATCTGTTAAATATCCATATTTTAAAGCTTTTTGAAGAGCTTTTCCAGGATTATCTGTGTGAAGGTGAATTTTTATAAATAATTTATCAGGAACAACAACAATACTATCACCTATTAGGTCTAAATATGTTTTAAGAGTGGATATATCTAAATTTTTATTGGTGTCATCTTTATTTATTAAAAATTCTGTACAATAGCTAAAGTTTATAACTTCTTCTAAACTTTCTATATCCACTATAGTTGAATATAACGATGATTCTGTAGTTGGATTTTTATTTATTATATTCTCGGTTTTTATATAATAAACCATACCTTCTAGGATTGATATAAATCCAAAAGCACCAGCATCAACAACATTAGCTTTTTGAAGAACAGGAAGCATCTCTTTAGTTTGATTAACAAAAATATGTCCTTGTTCTAGTATATCTGATAAAAAGTCTATTATATATTTATATTTTTTTTGTATTTTTTTTGAATATTCGCTAATAAGTCTGATTACAGTTAGAATAGTTCCTTCTGTTGGATTGGAAACAGATTTATAAGAATATTCAACAGATTTTTCAAAGCATACTATAATATCAGAAATAGATGCAGTTTCTTTATTTTTAAGAGCCTCATAAAAACCTTTAAATATTAGTGAAAGAATTACACCAGAGTTTCCTCTAGCAGATTTAAGCATTTCTATAGATGCTATTTCTAAAACATGTCCAACAGAGGGAGAAGAAAGGTTAGATAGAGGAAGAATAACAGATAGAGCGGTCATCGACATATTTGTCCCCGTGTCACCATCTGGGATAGGAAAAACATTTAAATCATTTATTTGATCTTTTTGATTGAATATATTGTGTGCTCCAGAAATTATAGAATTTTTAAGAGCTGTTCCGTTTATCAAAACAAAAACCCCCATTATTATTTATTATTCTACGCTAAAATAGTGTACTATATATAGTATCATAAAGATGATAAATATAATACACTATTTTGTAATTATGAAATATTAAGTCTTTTTATATCTATTGCTTTTCCAGTATTTTCATCGATATCTATAATAATGCTATTTAGTTCTATATCTGATTCTAAAATTTCAAATCTAACAGGTAGATGAAATTTCATTTTTTTTATTATATTTTGTGGATTTATTCCTAAAGCAGAATATTTTGAACCAACCATACCAATATCAGATATATATGCCGTTCCTTTAGGTAGAATTTTTTCGTCTGCTGTTTGAACATGTGTGTGTGTTCCAAAAACACACGAAACTTTTCCATCTAAATAATGGCCAAAAGCGGCTTTTTCTCCTGTTGCTTCTGCATGAAAATCAATAACTATAATTTTAGTGTCTATTTTTTTTAAAATATTATCTATAGTATAAAAAGGGCAGTTAACATTTTCCATAAAAGCAGTTCCGAGGATATTTATAACAGCAACTTTTATATTTCCAAAATCAATAATAGAAAAACCCTTTCCAGGACAACTATCTGGATAATTTGCAGGGCGGATAATATTTTGTTGTGTATCTAAAGAATTATAAATTTCTCTTCTTTTAAAAACATGATTTCCAGTTGTTATGATATCTACACCACTATCAAGGAGATGTTTCATAGATGAAGGAAGGATACCATTCCCTATAGATGCGTTTTCCCCATTTGCTATAACCATTTTTATATTGTGTTTAGATTTTATACTATGAAGATTATCCCTTAAAAAATCACATCCTGATTGTGAAACAACATCTCCTATTGCAAGAATTTTCATTATAAGTCAACCTCTGTTTCTAATTTAACTAATAAGTTATATGGTATATTATTTTACAATAATATACCTATATTTGCAATTAAATAATAGGTTAATTAAAAGTTCTGGTTAAAATTTCATTTGATATTTGGTTTGCTTTTTCTTGAACTTTTGTAAAATCAATGGCATTTATATAAAAATCCTCCATTTTATCATGTATAATTTTTGCTGTTTTTAAAGATATTATAGTTTCTTCTACTAGCGATGATATAGTTTTTCTATTGGATGTTATAATCTTTTTATAATTTTTTAGCCTTTCAATATCTGTAAAACGTGTAAAATTTATGCTTCTATAAGGAGTAATTGGAGAAAGGTTATTGTATTTGTCTTCTGTCATAAATCCTAAATTTAATGATGGAATAAATATATGGTCAATTTTTTCTATAGGGTTTATAGGAGAGTGGCAAGTGTATATATCAAGATTATTTTTTAGTGCATGTTTTCTTATTTCTTTTAGCAATAAAGTGCTACAAACACCTATTTCATCTTTTATTATATATATATTTTCTGCTAAATTTTTTGCAGTGTTTATATGAGTAACTATTCCCTGAGGAGTTATAGCAGATAATATCCTATTTTTTTCTATAGATAATTTTGTTTTTTTTACTTTTCTAAAGTATTTATAAGAAATTTTTTGTGCTAATTTTCTAATTTTGGCTAGATTAGTGCATTTTTTTGCAATTTCAATATTATCTGAATTTAAACTATTTATACTAGAAATGAGTTTAGTTGTTCTTATATGATAGTCTTTGTTTTCTTTAAAGGTTTCTAGAATTTTTTCACTTTGATTTCTTAATTTTTTATTGTCAAAAAAATCTAGTAGATTTATAATTGTTTCAAACATACCAGGATATTGTGGTTCCATTGTATGTGGTGGGGTTCCATCTGCTATTGTTATTTTAAATTTATCAGATATAACTCCATCTAAAGATGATGGGTCGGAAGAACAGAAGATTCTTTCAATAGAGTTGGATTTTTGAGAGATGTCGTCAAAAATTTTTTTCATCATTGTAGATTTTCCGCTTCCAGGACCACCTTTTATTATGTAGTTTATCCAATCTTTTTTATAATCTGTTATTTCTGAAAAATATGATACAAAACCTGTATTTGAACTTACACCTAAAAAAAAGTCTAGATGCTTTGAATGGTTTTCCATTTTGTTACCTCCGAAATTATAAATTATTAAAAATAAATATCATATAATACACCTATTTAAAATTATATTAGTATATATTATTCATCTTTGTTTTACCTTGCTACTATTAAAATCTTAAGACAAACTATTTTTTGCTGATATAATTTTTATTGACCAATAATATAAAAATATATTATAATTGTATTAAATTAAAATATATTTTTAATATATGAAGAGGAGTTATTAATGGAAAAAACATTTATTGTAGAGACTTCTGCAAGACATATTCATCTTACAAGAGATCATGTAGATATTTTATTTGGAAAAGGATTTTGTTTAACAAATAAAAAAGAACTTTCTCAACCAGGACAGTTTGCGACAAATGAAAGATTGACAATTGTGGGAAGCAAAGGAGAGTTAAAAGGTGTCACTATTTTAGGTCCTGAGAGGTCGGATACACAGGTAGAAATTTCTGCTACAGATGCACGTAGTATAGGTATAAAAGCACCTATTAGAGAATCTGGAGATATAAAGGATAGTGCTGGATGTCGTCTTGTTGGGCCAAATGGAGAAGTTGAGATATCTCAAGGGGTTATAATTGCAAAGAGACATATTCATCTAACAAAAAAAGATGCTGAAAATTTTGGAGTTAATGACAAACAAGTTGTTTGGGTTGAAATAAATACAGATCAAAGAAAAGCTATCTTAGGGGATGTTTTTGTACGTGTTTCTGATAGTTTTTTTCCAGCAATGCATATAGATACGGATGAGGCAAATGCTCTTGGATTTTCTGGGAATATTTTGGGAAAAATTGTTAAATATAAATAAATGAGAAATAATTTTTAATTATATTTTATTTATGATATAATGTAACTTAAAGTGTAGAATGGAGATGGTATATATGTCTAATAATGGTATAGGATTTTTATATTATAAGGGGAAACCGTTAGTTAAATCAGGTGATACAATCTATTATGGTGATATGAGAGATAAATATGTTGTTATGTTAAATATTTTAACTAAAGTGGATGTAGATAGAGAAAAAGTTTTTGGAAATATAAAAATTCAGCTTATGAGCACCGATGTTTCGTCTAATCCAAGTGATATTATTATCAAAAAATCAGAAAAAGAAGGGATATATGTATCATTAGATTTGGCAGCCATTTGGTTAGAACGAGCATTAGCAGAATAAAAAATAAGATCAATATATGAAGGGTTCTCTTTTTAAAAAGGGACTCTTTTTTTATTTATTAAGATATATCACAGTTTGCAATTGATATTAATATTATAAAATATAATCAACTTTTGGGAAGCTCCCTAAATAAAAAAAAAATTATTGATTAAAATGATAGTTTTTGGATAAAAATAAAGACATAGAAATCTAAATAATTTTTAAATAAATTAGATAGGGAGTGTCGAGAGTGTCTATAAAAAGGGGAGAAATATATTACGCAGATCTAAGTCCAGTTATAGGTTGTGAACAAGGCGGTATTAGACCTGTGTTAATAGTTCAAAATGATGTTGGAAATAGGTATAGCCCTACGGTTATAGCAGCAGCAATAACAAGCCAGAAAGAAAAATCTAAACTTCCGACCCATATAGAGATAAATGCACAGAATTGTGGTCTTTCCAAAAGTTCGGTTGTTCTTCTAGAACAGGTAAGGACTATAGATAAAAAGAGGTTAAAAGAAAAAATGGGAGCATTAGATATGATTGCTATGACAAAAGTAGATAATGCTATTTCTGTAAGTTTTGGCCTTGGAAAAGAGTCTGTAGGCTAAACTTACAGTACATAGATTTTATAAATTTATTTTTATTGATTTATCTTCTAATATAATATATTATATTTTAATAAAGATAATATATTATATTTTTCTTAGTATTGAGGAGATATACATGGTAATTGTTATAGATATTGGAAATACAAACATGGAATTTGGAATTTTTTATAAATGGAAACTAATAAATAATTTTAGGATTAAAACAAATAGAGACACAACTTCTGATGAAATAGGTATAATTACAACACAGTTTTTATTTATAAATAAAATTTCTATAGAATCGATAAAAGATATAGTTATAGCTTCTGTAGTTCCGCAAATTAATTATTCTGTGGCAAATGGCATGTTAAAATATTTTAAAAAGTCGCCACTTTTTATAGGGGAAGATATAGATATAGTTATAGAAAATGCATATGAAAATCAAAAAGATCTTGGGGCGGATAGACTAGTAAACAGTTATCAAGCCTATGATAGGTATAAATGTGGGCTAATAGTTGTAGATTTTGGAACAGCGACCACCTTTGATGTAGTTAATAATAATGGAAAATATCTAGGAGGAGTTATATATCCAGGAATAAAGATATCTTTAGATGCTTTATTTCAAAACACGGCAAAATTATCTAGAGTAGAGATATCTGAGCCTAAAAATATTATAGGAACTAATACTATAAGCAGCATGCAATCAGGGATAATATATGGATATGTAGGTTCGGTTAAAAATATCGTTTTAAGTATACAGGAGGAGTTTGACTATAAATTGAAGGTTATAGCTACAGGAGGTTTATCAAAACTTATTGGAAAATACTATTCTTTTGATAGTATAGATCCGCATTTAACAATAGAAGGGCTTATATCAATATATTTGAACTATATAAATAAAAGGTAGAGGAAATTTCCTCTACCTTTTATTTATATAGTTTATTGATCTAGTGTAGAATTTTTTTTAAAGAGAAGAGAAATACACCAGATACCGGATATTCCAACTATTATAAAAATAATACGACTTAGTATAGAATCCTGTCCACCGAATAAAGCACCAACAATATCAAAGTTAAATATACCAATAGAACCCCAGTTTAGAGATCCAATTATAGATAAAATTAGGGCTAATTTGTCTATCATAAAAATCCTCCAATTAAATATTTTATTAAGTTTATTCTTGACAATATTTATTTTTATATTCATAT
>CAMTHN010000010.1 GCA_947072265.1 uncultured Clostridia bacterium
GGTGTATATATCTGAGGATGAAAAGATTAAAATTAATTATATTATAGATGCTTTTAACTGAAATACTATTTATAAGAAAAGAGGATAATTATGAATTTTTTTGATCTACACTGTGATACGGTTTCTACATGTATGGATAAAAGTCAGAAGATAAGGGATAATAATTTAGATATAGATTTAACTAGAGGAACAAAGTTTGATATCTGGGTTCAAACGTATGCCTTTTGGATTTCTTCCCATTTAGAAGGCCAGGAAGCCTTGGATAATTTTATATCACAAAGAGATTTTTTTTATGAAGAGTTGGATAAAAATAAAGATAAAATAGAGATATATTCAAAGAATGAAACCTTTAAAAAAGGTATCTGTTATGCTATTCCATCTATAGAGGGTGGAAGTTGCATAGCTGGAGATATCAAGAATATGGAGATAATAAAAAAAGCTGGTGTTAAAATGATTACGCTATGCTGGAATGATGATAATGATATAGCAGGGGGAACATATGGTAAGAATAGGCTAACAGATTTTGGTAAAGAAGTTATAAAATATATGGAAAAAGAAGATATAATAGTTGATGTATCTCACCTTAATATAGAAAGTTTTTGGGATGTTTTAAATTTTGCTAATCGACCTGTTATAGCTACACATTCTAATTCTGATAAAATTTTTTCTCATAAAAGAAATTTAAATGATGATCAAATAAAGGCAATAGTACAGATGGGTGGTATAATAGGGGTTAATTTTTATAAAAATTTTATATCATATAAACAGGATTATAGTTTTGATGATATTTGTTTTCATATTGATAATATGCTAAAACTTGGTGGAGAAAATACAGTATGCATGGGATCTGATTTTGATGGAGCTGATATGCCTAGTTGTTTAAATAAAATAGAAAAAATAGAAGATTTTCATTTTTATGTAGAAGAAAAATTTGGGAAAGATATAGCAGAAAAAATCTTTTTTTCTAATGCAGAAAATTTTATGTTAAAAAATATATAACAGCAGATTTATTTCTGCTGTTATATAGTATTTTAATTTTGTTTAAAGCTTTGACATTTTGTATCTCCTGTTGTTACGGCAAACTGTGGCCCAACTTTTATATTTTTAGCGGTGCATGTACATCCGTTTTTATTATGGACACAGTTTGTAACATTACAGTTTACAGATGGATTATTATTATCAATTATCATTATTAAATTCCTTTCAAATTATTATTATTAATAGTTTGATTAAATAAAATGATAATATACATATAAATAAATATTAAAATATAGAAAGGTGTTAAAAATTGAGCTTATATTGCATAGGGGACCTTCATTTATCATTGGGGTCTAATAAGCCGATGGACATATTTCCCGGTTGGGAAAATTATATTGATAAAATAGAAAAAAATTTTTTAGAAGTTATTAAGTCAGAAGACACAGTTGTTATACCTGGGGATATATCTTGGGCAATAAATTTTAAAGAATTATATAAAGATTTTAAATTTTTAGAATCTTTGCCAGGAAAAAAAATACTTTTAAAAGGAAATCACGACTATTGGTTTAATACAAAAAATAAGATGGATAATTTTATACTAGAAAATGAATTTTCTAGTATAAGTATATTGCATAATGACAGTAAAGATTATGGAGATTATTTTATAGCGGGAACAAGAGGATGGGTTAATGAAAATAAAGAAAATGTAGATAAAAAAGTTTTACTAAGAGAAGCTGGAAGGTTAGAAATATCTATAACCCATGGAATTAGAAAAGGAAAAAAGCCAATAGTTTTTTTACATTATCCTCCACTATATAAAAATAGCTATAATAAAGAAATATTGTCTGTATTGAACAAATATAAAATTGATAAAGTTTATTATGGTCATATACATGGAGAATTTATAAAATATGCAAAAACAGGTATCCATGATGGAATAGAGTATAATTTAGTTTCTAGTGATTTTTTAAATTTTAAACCTCATAAAATTATGTAAAATATATTAAAAATAAATTTATTTAAAAAAATTTAAAAATATGGTACACTATGTTATAATATAATACGTTTATAAATAATAAGGCTACTTTAATTAGCTTAAATTTCAGGAGGATAATAATGAGTTTAACATCGATAAAAAATATAGATAAAAATAAGTATGAGCTAGAGGTAAAGATTGATAAAGATGGCTTTGAAAAAGCTATAAATAATGAATATAAAAGAAGCGTTAAAGATATTTCTATATCTGGATTTAGAAAAGGAAAAGCACCAAGAAAAATGGTTGAAAAAATGTATGGTTCAAAAGTTTTTTTTGAAGGTGCTATAAATGAGTGTTATCCTACAGCGGTTAATAATGCGGTTGATGAATCTAAATTAGATTTAGTTGCACGTCCGGATGTTGAAATTGTTTCTGCTGAAATAGAAGATGGTGTAGTTATTAAAGTAACTTGTTATACTAAACCTGAAATAGAAGTTACAAAATATAAAGGATTAGAAGTTGATAAAAATATTTTATCCATTTCTAATGATGATGTCGACAAAGAAATACAAAAAAAAATAGAGCAACATGCTAGAATAACAACCGTTGAAGATAGAGCCGCAAAAAAAGGTGATGACGCTATAATTAATTTTGAAGGATTTTTAGAAGGATCTCCATTTGAGGGAGGAAAGGGAGAAAACCACACATTATCCTTAGGGTCTGGGCAATTTATTCCTGGATTTGAAGAAAAAATAGTTGGTCATAATGTTGGAGAGGAATTTGATATAGATATAACTTTCCCAGATGATTATCATTCAGAAGATTTAAAAGGGCAATCTGTTATATTTAAAATAAAATTGTTAGAATTAAAATCTAAAGAATATCCATTAGTTGATGATGAATTTGCTAAAGATATTAGTGAATTTGATAATTTAATAGATTTTAGAGCAGATATAAAAAAAGATTTAGAAGAAAAAGCAACTAAATCTTCAGAAGATGCGGTTGAAAGCAAATTAGTAGATATATTGATAGACCATATTGACGGAGATATACCTGATGTTATGTTTGAACAAAAGATAGATGAAGAGATTGCTAATTTCGAACAAAAATTAAAATCTCAAGGTATGGCATTAGACTTATACCTCCAATATACGGGTTCTGATAAAGAAACATTTAGAGAAACATTTAGAGAAAATGCAGAAAAACAAGTTAAAGTTAGAATTGCTTTAGAGAAGATTGTTAAACTTGAAGATATACAAGTTTCTTCAGAAGAAATAGAGGAGCAATATCATAAATTTTCAGAAATGTATAAAATGGAAATTGAAAAGATTAAACAACATATACCACAAGATGGAGTTAGACTTGATTTGGCGGTTTCTAAGGCGATAGGTATAGTTAAAAATGAAGCAATCATTACGGAGATAGAATTAGCTGATCTGGATAAACAAGTTGTGAAAAAATCTACAAAAAAGAAGACTGCTAATAAAATTAATTCTACAGAATCATCAGATAATAAAAAAACACCAGCAAAAAAAACACCAGCAAAAAAAACACCGGCAAAAAAAACACCAGCAAAAAAAACTCCGGTGAATAAAAAAGAATCATAAATAGAATAGTTTTAAAATATATTTATAGGGGGTTTCTATATGAGTTTAGTGCCAATGGTTGTAGAACAAACAAGCAGAGGAGAAAGGTCATATGATATTTTTTCTAGGCTTTTAAATGATAGAATAATTATGTTATCAGATCAGGTTAATGATGTAACAGCTAGCCTAGTTGTAGCACAACTTTTATACTTAGAAGGAAAAGATCCTGATAAAGATATACATCTATATATAAATAGTCCCGGAGGATCTATAACATCAGGAATGGCTATTTATGATACTATGAACTATATAAAATCAGATGTATCAACTATTTGTGTAGGAATGGCAGCATCTATGGGGGCTTTCTTATTGTCATCAGGTGCTAAAGGAAAAAGGCTAGCTCTTCCAAATAGCGAAGTTATGATTCACCAACCTTTAGGAGGAGCACAAGGACAAGCTACTGATATACAGATTCAAGCTAATAGAATAATTAAAATGAAGAAAAAACTAAATGAACTACTGTCTTATAATACAGGACAATCTATAGATATTATAGAAAAAGATACAGAAAGAGATAACTTTATGTCTGCTCAAGAATCTTTAAAATATGGTTTAATTGATAAAGTTATAGAAAAAAAATAGTCTAGATTAATTAATATTATATAAAATGGTTTATTTTTATAAATTCGGAGGATAGTTATGACCAATAAGGGCGATGATAAGAGAACTACGAGATGTAGTTTTTGTAATAAAGGTGAACATCAAGTCGATAGACTTTTATACGGGAATATTGCTTCTATCTGTGATGATTGTATTATACTCTGCCATCAAATGTTGATGGATGAGGGTGTTTTAGATATTAATTCTAAAACAGTAAAAACAGTAAAAGATCTATCTTCTGATGATTTTTCGGTTCCTAAACCTATAGAAATAAAAAATATTTTAGATGAATATGTAATAGGACAAGATGATGCGAAGGTTGCTTTAGCTGTATCAGTGTATAATCATTATAAAAGGATAAACAAACCCATAACAGAAGAGATAGAACTACAAAAAAGCAATGTTCTTTTGCTAGGCTCAACAGGAGTAGGAAAAACATTACTAGCACAAACATTAGCAAAAATTCTTAATGTTCCATTTGCTATTGCTGATGCTACAACTCTTACAGAAGCTGGATATGTTGGTGAAGATGTAGAAAATGTTCTTTTAAAATTAATACAATCGGCAAATTTTGATATAGAGCATGCAGAACGAGGTATTATATATATAGATGAGATAGATAAAATTGGTAGAAAGTCTGAGAGTACATCTATTACAAGAGATGTTAGTGGAGAAGGTGTTCAACAGGCGCTATTGAAAATTATCGAGGGGACGGTTTCTAATGTTCCCCCACAGGGCGGAAGAAAACATCCACAACAAGAGTTTATACAGATAAATACAAAAAACATTTTATTTATCTGTGGCGGAGCTTTTGATGGTATCGAAAAAATTATTCAAAAAAGATTAGGAAAAGGTTCTATAGGGTTTGGGGCAGAAGTTAATAAAAAATTAGAAAAATCTAAAGATCATGTTGTTGGATCTGTAGAATCTTCGGATTTAGTTAAATTTGGAATTATCCCTGAATTAGTAGGAAGAATTCCGTTAATAGTTGCTTTAGAAACGCTTAATAGAGACAGTTTACTAAAAATATTAACAATTCCAAAAAATGCACTTATAAGCCAATATAAATATTTATTTTCTATAGATGATGTTGAGTTGGTTATAGAGGAAGAAGCGTTATCTGCAATAGCAGACAAGGCTATAGAGCAAAAAACGGGAGCCAGAGGACTTAGAGGTATTATGGAAAATATTTTATTGAAATCTATGTTTGAAGTTCCATCTGATAAATCTATACAAAAAGTTATAATTGATAAAGAGTGTGTAATTAATAATGGATCTGCAAAGATTGTTACTAGCAATATAAAAAAATTAGCAAAAGAATTGGAAGAACAGTTAAAAACTAGCTAAAATAAATAAAACTGTAGACTATATAGTCTACAGTTTTATTTATTTGCAAAATGAACTTAAATTATATATAATTAAGTAAATTGAAATTAAAAGTTATTTTTCATGAGGAGAAGTTTTATGGATATAGATATAAAAAAGAAAAGTCAAATAATTATGCCTATTTTATGTTTAAAAGGTGTTGTTATGTTTCCACAAATGATTTTGCATTTTGACATAGGTCGAGAAGATTCTATATCTGCAATAGATGCAGGTATGACTATGAATAGAACATTATTTGTAATAACACAAAGGGACATAGATATTGATGTCAAAAATGCTAAGAATTTATATAGTGTAGGAACTGTAATTAGAATTAAACATATTTTTAAAAATGCAGATGGAAGTGTTAGAATCCTTGCTGAGGGGATGTTTAGAGCAACTTTAGAAGAAATATATTCATATAAGCCACATATAGAAGCTGGCATATTTAGAATAGAAGAACCAGAAGTTAAAGTTGATACTTCTGAACTAGAAAGTTTAGGTAGATTACTTCAAAAAACTTTTAAAAAATATGTAGACATTATTCCAAAAATATCAAAAGATATTATAAAAACTATTTCTAGTAAAACTATATTAAAAGATATTTTTAATATAGTTTTACAGAATGTGAATATAGGATATACTATAAAGCAACAGATATTAGAAGAAAAAGATATTATAAGTCAAATACATACGTTAATAAAAGAGATTAGCAATGAAATTGAGATGATAAAATATGAGAAAAAAATATACGATAAAGTTAAAATAAAGTTAGATACATCTCAAAAAAACTATTTTTTAAGAGAACAAATAAAAGTTATGTCAGATGAATTAATGGATTCTGAAGGATATACAGAAGAAGTTCATGATTTGGAACAGAGCATAAAGAAAATAAAAAAAATATCTAAAGAAAGTAGAGAAAAACTTTTAAAAGAATGTAAGAAATTAGCAAAATCTAATCAGGGCTCTCATGAAGGCAATATACTAAGAAGCTATCTAGAAACTTGTTTAGAGTTACCATGGGATAAGAAAACAAAATGGAATATAGATATAAATAAATCAAAGGATATATTAGAAGAGTCTCATTATGGTCTAAAAAAAGTTAAAGAAAGAATGATGGAATTTTTAGCGGTAAGAAGATTAGCACCTGATATAAAAGGACAGATTATTTGTTTAGTGGGTCCTCCTGGTGTTGGAAAAACATCTATAGCAAAAGCATTGGCTAAATCTATGGATAGAAAATGTAGTAGAGTTTCTTTAGGTGGTATAAGAGATGAATCTGATATAAGGGGACATAGAAAGACATATGTAGGGGCTATGCCTGGGCGAATTATAAATGCAATGATTCAAGCAAAAGTTAATAACCCTGTTTTAATATTAGATGAGATAGATAAGATGGGATCTGATTTTAAAGGGGATCCTTCTTCTGCAATGTTAGAGGTGTTAGATTCGGAGCAAAATACAGAATTTAGAGATCATTATATAGAAGTTGGATTTGATATAAGCAACGCTATATTTATAGCTACAGCAAATAATTTATCTGATGTTCCAGCTGCATTGAGAGATAGAATGGAAATTATAGAGCTTTCTAGTTATACCAGAGATGAAAAGTTTAATATTGCAAAAAAACATCTTATAGATAAACAAATAAAAAGACACGGGCTTAAAGATAGTATGGTAAAAATAGAGGATAATTGCATATATAGTCTTATAGATTATTATACAAGAGAATCAGGGGTTAGAAGTCTTGAAAGAGAGATTGCCGCTATATGTAGAAAAGTGGCGAACAAGATAGTTATGAAAGAAGAAGAAAGTCTTATTATAAATGAAACTAATATAGATTTATATCTAGGGAATAAAAAATATTTAATAGATGAGATCGCTACAAAGGATGAAGTTGGAGTTTGTAATGGATTGGCATGGACATCGGTGGGAGGAGATACGCTTAAGATAGAAGTTATAGTTGTTAAGGGAAAAGGTGTCTTAGAAATAACAGGTAATCTAGGTGATGTTATGAAAGAATCTACCAAAACAGCTGTAAGTTATGTTCGTAGTGTGGCTGATAAATATAATATAGAAGAAGATTTTTATAAGACAAAAGATATACATATACATTTTCCAGCAGGAGCAACACCAAAGGATGGACCTTCTGCAGGAATAACTATAACTACTGGAATTATTTCGGCCTTGACAGAAAGAACTGTGAAAAAAGACATAGCTATGACAGGAGAAGTTTCTCTTAGAGGGATGGTTTTACCTATAGGAGGATTAAAAGAAAAATCGATGGCTGCACATAGATTAGGGATTAAAAGGGTTATTATTCCTAAATTAAATCTAAGAGATTTAGACGATATAGATAGTATAGTTAAAGATGAAATAGATTTTATAGCAGTAGAAAATGTAGAAGAAGTTTTAGAGATTGCTCTAAATTAAAATTAGGAGAAATGTTTTTGAATTTTAATAAAGCAGAATTTTTCACATCATACGGAAGGTTAGATCAATTTGAAGAATCTAGTATTCCAGAGGTTGTTTTTTCTGGACGATCCAATGTAGGAAAATCCTCATTTATAAATAAATTAGTTAATAGAAAATCTTTGGCAAGGACTAGTGGTACACCGGGAAAAACTGCAACTATCAATTTTTTTTATGTAGATGGGATATATTTTGTCGATCTTCCAGGGTATGGGTATGCTAAAGTTTCAAAGCAAGAAAAAAAGAAGTGGTCAGCACTTATAGGTGGATATTTAGATATGGATAGAGATATTCGACTTGTTATACAACTCATAGATATTAGACATAATCCAACTCAAAATGATTTAGATATGATAAATTTTTATATAGATTTTGAAATTCCTTTTATAATAGCCTTGACCAAGGTTGATAAGTTAAAAAAAACAAAAAGAGAATTGAGAATAAAAACCTTAAAAGAACAATTTGTAGAGTACGGGAATATAGAAGTTGTTCCTTTTTCATCTGAAACCGGAGAAGGTGTAGATCAAATTCATAGTATTATTAAATCTATATGTTTATCAGAATAGTGAGGAATATAGATATGAAAAAAAATCGAATGTTAAAAATTGATAATATTAGTTCAGAATATATAGTAGAAAAATATGGAACACCTGTTATAGTTATGGAAGAGAATAAGATTAGAAAAAATTGCCAATTATATAAAAATTCTATAGATGAATTTTATCTTGGGAAAGGCATGGTTTATTATGCAAGTAAGGCTTTTTCTTGTAAAGAAATATATAGAATTATTATGAATGAGGGGATAGGAATAGATGTTGTCTCTAAAGGAGAACTTTATACAGCTTTATCTGTAGGATTCCCAGTTGAGAATATTATATTTCATGGTAATAATAAATCGGAAGAAGAGCTTAGATATGCTATTGAGAATAGTGTAGGCAGAATTATTATAGATAATTTTGAAGAAATTTCTATAATATCTGATTTAGGAAAAAGATATAATAAAAATATAAATATTATATTAAGGGTTAAACCGGGTGTTGATGCACACACACATGATTTTATAAAAACAGGACAGATAGATTCTAAGTTTGGATTTGGTATAGAAAATCGAGAAGCAATTGAAATAATAAAATATATATTAAAATATGAAAATATAAAATTCAAGGGGATACATTGTCATATAGGTTCCCAAATATTTTCTATAGATCCTTTTATACATACCGCAGAAATTATGATGAATTTTATTTTAGATATAAAAAAAATATTTGATATAGATGTAGAAGAGTTAAATTTAGGAGGAGGATATGGAATAAAGTATACTAGTGATGATAATCCTCCAGATTATAGAGAATATATGAAAGAAATTTCTAAAATTATATTTAATATATCCAAAGAAAATAATATAAAAGTTCCGTATATTATGATTGAGCCAGGAAGGTCAATAGTTGGAGAATCAGGGACAACTTTATATAGAGTAGGTGGGGAAAAATGTATAAAAAATATACGAAATTATCTTTCTATAGATGGTGGAATGATAGATAATCCTAGATATATACTTTATCAAGCTGAATATGATATGATTATAGCAAATAAATATGATTTGAAAAAAGATAAGTTGTATACTATAGCTGGTAAATGCTGTGAAAGTGGGGATATTATAGGGAAGGATATCCTTTTACAGGATGCAAAAAAAGATGACATATTAGCTGTTTTTTCTACAGGAGCATATAACTATTCTATGGCTTCAAATTATAATAGAATTCCAAGACCGGCTGTTATTTCTGTTAAAGATGGAAAAGATAAACTTATAGTAAAAAGAGAAAGCTATGATGATATTTTAAAAAATGATATTTAATTTTTCAGGAGACATATATGAATTATTATAATGATTTTGGGCAGGTATATGATATTTTAACACAAAATATAGACTATAAGAGTATAGCTGTTTTTATAAAAAATATATCTAATAATATAGGTGTTAAAGGAAAAATTTTTTTGGATGTTGGTTGTGGTACAGGAAGTTTATGTGAAGAGATGTTTAAATTAGAATATGATGTTTTAGGAATAGAACTAAGTGAAAGCATGATTTCTTGTGCTATGGAAAAAAAATACGAAAAAAATTTAAACATATTATATTTAAATCAAGATATGAGATATATGGATATGTATGGAACTATAGATATAATTAGTTGTACTCTAGATACTGTAAATCATTTAGAAAATAATAGAGATGTTTTAATGTTTTTTAAAAAGGTTGAGCTTTTTTTAGATCCAGAAGGGGTATTTGTATTTGATATCAATACAATATATAAACATCAAAATATTTTAAAAGATAATATTTTCACCTATGATTATGAAGATGTTTTTTGTGTTTGGCAAAATCAACTTATGAAAGAAAATATAGTTAAAATAACGCTAAATATATTTACCAAAAAAGAAGATAATGAATATTATAGATTATATGAAGAAATAGATGAAAAAGCATATAGTGAAGAAGAAATAGAAGATATTTTAGATCTGTCTGGTTTAGAAGTTGTTAATAAATATGACGGTCATACTTTTAACAATGTTCAAAAAAAGTCAGAGCGTATAACATATGTTGTTATAAAAAAAGGGAGGTTTAAAAATAGTGAATAATATTGAAAGATATATATCAGAAGATGGATCAGTAGTTGTAACAGTTATTAATTCTAAAAATATTGTAGAAGAGATTAGGAGGATACATAGTCCATCAAAAGGGGTCTTGGTTGCTTTAGGTAGATTGGCAACTATAACTAGTATGATGGGGTATAATTTAAAAGAGGAAAGTCATAATCTTACAGTAAGAATTTCTGGAAATGGAACATCAGGTAGTCTTGTTGCATATTCTAATAGTAAAGGAAACACAAAGTGTTATGCACAAAATGAAAAAGCAGGTTATAGAACAGATGAAAATAATAATGTAATTGTTCCTAGTGTAGTTGGTCAAGAAGGAACATTGTCTGTTATGAAGGATATAGGTTTAAAACAGCCATATATAGGAAATATTAGGATTGTTACAGGAGAGATAGCGGAAGATATATCTGCATACTATGTGCTAAGTGAGCAGATGGGAACAGCGTGTGGTGTAGGAGTACATATATCAGAAGATGGCGAAATATACGCTGGAGGATATCTAATACATCTTTTACCTCTTGCTCGGGAAGATATGGCAGATATTTTAGAAAAAAATATTTTAAATATGGGATCGATATGGAAATTATTTAAAAATGAAGTATGTTTAGAGGATATTGGGAAAATGTGTTTAAAAAATTTGAATCCAAATGTTCTAGATAGAGGAATGTCATCATATAAATGTGATTGTAGCAAAGAAAAAATAGATAAATCTATACTTACCATAGGAAAAGAAGAGCTTATTAAAATTTTGGAAGAAGAAAAAAAATTAGAAGTAAGTTGTCATTTTTGTAATAAAGTTATAAGATATAAATTAGAAGATATAGAAAAGATGTTTTTATAATTTAAAAAGACTTGACATAATGGTATAATTGAGTTATAATTCATAATGTTGTCATATTGATGACTTGTGGGAGCATAGCTCAGCTGGGAGAGCACCTGCCTTACAAGCAGGGGGTCACAGGTTCGAGCCCTGTTGTTCCCACCATTTTGGCCCGTTAGTTCAGTTGGTTAGAACGCTAGCCTGTCACGCTAGAGGTCGACGGTTCGAGTCCGTTACGGGTCGCCATTTTTTAAGAGATCTATATCTTTGCCTCTGTAGCTCAGTCGGTAGAGCAGGGGACTGAAAATCCCCGTGTCGGCGGTTCGATTCCGTCCGGAGGCACCAGAAACTAATTTATATATATATATTAGAATAATTTATTTTATTTGAAGATATATAAATAATGGCGCCATAGCCAAGTGGTAAGGCAGAGGTCTGCAAAACCTTTATCCCCAGTTCAAATCTGGGTGGCGCCTCCATTTTTTGAAATTTAATAGATGACCATAGAGAATATAAATTCTCTATGGTCATCTATGTTTTAAAAGGAGAATTATGAATAGTATAAAAATTAGATGTTATGCAAAAGTAAATCTTTTTTTAGATATAGTTGGTAAAAGAGATAATGGATATCATAATTTAAATATGATATTACAAAGTATAGATTTATTTGATGAATTAAAAATTATTAAGACAGATAAAAATATAATAGAAGTAGAATGTAATATAGAGAATATAGATAATAGTGATAATAATATAGTATACAAAGCTGCTGAAAGATTTTTTAGAGATAGAAATATAGATGATATTGGTATAAAAATTATTTTAAATAAAAATATTCCGATAGAAGCAGGGTTAGGGGGAGGAAGTAGTGACGCTTGTGGAACACTTTTTGGATTAGAAAATTTATATAAAACGGGAATATCGGATATAGATTTAGAAAAGATATGTTTAGATATAGGATGTGATGTTCCATTTTTTATAAAAGGAGGAACCGCACAGGTAGAGGGAATAGGAGAAAAAATTAATAAACTTAGAGATATAGAGGGGATATATATTCTTGTTTATCAAGGCGATAAAGGAAATAGTACAGGATCTATTTATAATAAGGTTAAATCTAGAGACTTAAAACAAAGTAGAGATATATCAAGTATAAAAAATGGAATTGATAAAAGAAATATTAATATTATTTCTCAAAATATGTATAATAAATTTGAAGAAATTTTAAATGATAAAGAGACTAAAAAGATTAAAGATATTATGATTGAAAATGGAGCATTAAATAGCATGATGACAGGAAGTGGATCTGCAATTATAGGAATTTTTAGTGATAAATGTAAAGCTGATTTATGTAAAAAAGGTTTAAAAAATCAAGTTAATTTTGTAGGAATTTTCAACCCAATAAGAAAAGGATATAAAATAATATAATTTTGTATATATTTTTGATAAATTGATCATACTCTATTTATTAACAAATAGGAGATGTTTAATTTGAAGAAGATAGAGTTGGCGTTTATATTAGGGATAATTATATCCATGATTATGAGTAGTTACACAGTTTTTGCAGAAGATTGTGAGTATATACGAGAAAATATATTAAGACTACATATATTAGCTAATTCAGATAATGAGGTAGATCAAAAAATAAAGCTTTTGGTTAGAGATAGAATTTTAGAAGAGTCTAAGAGTATATTTATGCTGACAGGAGATAAGGAAGAAGCAAAGAAAAAAATATTAGAAAATATAGACTATATAAAAGATATATCAGAAGAAGAAATTTATAATAATGGATATAATTACAAAGTTAATATAGAACTTTTAGATATGTATTTTACAACGAGAGATTATGGGAAAATTATATTACCAGCTGGTATGTATGATTCGTTGAGGATAAGTATTGGAGAAGGAAAAGGAAAAAATTGGTGGTGTCTAATTTATCCAAATATGTGTATAGGAAGCGTTGGAATTGAAGAAAAAAGTCCAGAAATTTTTTCCCAAAATCAGGAAGATATCATTCATAAAGAGAATAAAATTGAGTTTCGTTTTGCCATAGTGGAAATATTTGAAAGTTTTAAAAATATAATATTTAGATAAAGATAAGAGTTTAACAGTTTGTTAAACTCTTATCTTTATAGTATAATATTTTAAAAAGTGATGAGAGGTAAATGGAATGGTACATTTTATATTAGGTAGAGGGGGAACTGGAAAAACTACCTATTTATATGAAAAAATAATGGAGAATATAGATAAATGTAAAAAGATATATTTAGTTGTTCCAGAACAGGTTTCATTCACAAGAGAAAAAAAGATCATAGAAATTATAAAAGAAAAACATCCATATTATAAGGTCGAGGTTATAAGTTTTAGTTGGATATCAAATAATATCTTTAAAGAATATGGTGGAATTTGTAGAAATTTTGCAAAAGAGGGAACTAAAAATATAGTTATGTATCAAACTTTAATAGAGGTTAAAGAATATTTAAATAGATATAGAGGTATGGAGCAAGATTTAAAATTTATAGAAAAAATTATTAACTTTATAAATAAATTAAAAAATGTATATATTTATACAGAAGATTAAATTA
>CAMTHN010000011.1 GCA_947072265.1 uncultured Clostridia bacterium
AATTATTAGTATTAAAAAAATGTGATTCTTTTAAACAATATGTTTGTATCTCAAAATATAATTTTTATATAGTTGGATTTATCCCCTATAAAAATAAAAGTTTTTTTAATAATCATTTTAAAAAAATATCTTCTGTATCATGTATATTTAAAAGATGTGAAGAATTTCCTGATATAACACCCCCTGTTAAACTTAAAAATTTTTCAATTTTTAGGCCATTTCAGACCTTTGTATCTATGTATGGTGTTCCAAAATACAACGAATTTGACCCAACCATACTTGTCGCTATCACATATATATTAATGTTTGGTGCAATGTTTGGCGATTTGGGACAAGGTGCAATAATATTTATAATAGGTATATTTTTATCAAAATTTAAAAATATGGAGATAGGGAAAATTTTTACTCGTATTGGAGTTTCTAGTATGGCTTTTGGAACTTTATACGGATCTGTTTTTGGAATAGAAAATCTTTTTGATCCTATATATAAACAGCTTTTCGGATTAGATTCCAAACCCATCCATCTATTATCCAATAGTATGACAAATAATATACTAGTAATATCAATTATAACTGGTGGAATTATAATAGGGATATCTATGATAATAAATATTTATACCTCTCTTAAAAATAAAGATTTTAAAGTAGGTCTATTTGGACCTAATGGAATTTTTGGATTTATTTTATATACATTTATATTTATTGGTGCTTTTTTAAATTTAACACTACACCTAAATATATTTACTCCTATTTCAATAACATTTTTTATAGTCATACCTTTATTTTTAATTCTATTTAGAGAACCTTTATCCTATTTTATTATCCACAAAAAATTTAAAATAAACTCTACAATATCAAACTTTTTAACAGAAAATATATTCGAACTTTTTGAAATACTTCTTAGCTATATCACCAATACAATGTCATTTTTAAGAGTTGGAGGATTTATTCTTACACATGCAGGAATGATGGTTGTGGTTTTAACGCTTACAGAATCTATGAACTCTATAGCTTCTCCCATTGCTCTAATTATTGGAAACATTATTGTTATAGCTGTAGAGGGACTAATTGTTGGTATACAAGCTTTACGATTAGAATTTTATGAAATATTTAGCAGATGTTTTAGTGGAAAAGGAAAACCATATAACCCTTTTTCTATAACTAAAAACATTTAATTTTAATAAATTATTTAGGAGATTTTTATATGTATTTTTTACTACCTTTAGTCGCTATTATATTATTATTTTTGCCAATTATACCAATATATAAAAAAGTTGTGTCCTCAAAACAAATGAAAAGCAGACTTATATTCAATATTTCATCATTCATAGGAATTTTTATAATTTTTACCATTGTTCCAGTTATAACCATAGCTTCTGCAGAATCAACATCAACAATAGTTTCAGATGCTAGTGGTCTAGGATATATCGCCGCCGCATTAGTTACTGGTTTTTCAACTATTGGTGCTGGCATTGCAGTTGCAGCTGCAGCTCCTGCTGCTATTGGTGCTTTAAGCGAAGACCCTAAATCATTTGGTAAAGCTTTAATATTTGTAGCACTTGGAGAAGGTGTTGCTCTATACGGACTTTTAATATCTATTCTTATATTAAATAAAATTTAAGGGAAATATTTATGAAAATATATTGTATAAGCGATAATCTAGATACAAAAGTTGGGATGAGATTAGGTGGAATAGAAGGCGAAATTATTCATGATAAAAAAATATTTGAAAGCCGTATGGAAGAACTTATAAAGCAAGAAGATATTGCGATAATTCTTGTAACTGAAAAGGTTGTACAACCCTCTTTAAAATTTATAAACCTTCTTCGCCTTTCAATAAAAAAACCATTAATAGTAGAAATTCCTGATAGACATGGAACCTATTCTATAACAAATTCTATATCAGAATATATACACCAAGCTGTTGGGATAAAAATTTAATGAAAGAAGAAGGATTATGCTAAATGATAGACTAGAAAAGTTTAAAAAAGCAGTTTTAGATAATGTTGATCAAGAGTTAGAGAAAATAATAGATGAAACAAATAATATTCATAGACAAAATCTAACTAAAAATAAAAATGACCAAGAGATGGAATATATTATATTAAAGAAAAAATATGAAAAAGAATCTACTATAAAAATTAAACAAGAACTATCTCTTACACAAAATATTTTAACTCAAAATATTATAAAAAAAAGAAATCAAATTAAATCTAAAATAGAAAATAATATTATAAAAAAATTAATGTTATTTACACAAACAGATGAATATATATATTTAATCATAAATGATATTAAACAGATTATAAAAAAATTTAGCATAGAATCTTTTTCTATACTAGTATGTGAAAAAGAAATTAATTTATTTAAAGAAAAAATTTTAATAAATTTTAATTGTCTAAATATAAATAAATCTCCTAGAATAAAAATAGGAGGTTTTATTTTAGAAAAAGAGAACTCTAATATAGTTTTAAACAAATCTTTTGATAAATATATACGAATGTCAGAAGAATTGTTAAATAAGATTCCAGAATTAAATATTAAATAGTAAGGATGAGGATTGTGCAAATTTCTATTTTTTCTATAAATGGACCAATAATAAAAACTATAAATAGTTCATCTTTATGTATATTAGAAATGGTCTATGTAGGAGAAAAAAAACTTATTGGAGAAGTTATAAATATAGACATACATTTTGCAACTATACAAGTTTATGAAAACACATCTGGTCTTAAGGTTGGCGATATAGTGAAAACAACAGGAAATCAAATCTCTGTAACACTTTCTCCTGGACTTTTATCCAATGTTTTTGATGGTATACAACAGCCTTTAAAAACTATAAAACAAAATTATGGAAATTTTCTTATCCCCGGATCTAATCAAAGCTTTGAAGAAAATAATAAATACTATAATATTATATTTAGAGTTTCAAAAAATCATATTGTTTCTTCTGGTGACATATTTGCAGTTTGTTCTGAAACAGATATAATAGAACATCGCTTTATGATACCCTATGGAATTTCAGGAAAAATTATTGATATTAAGAAAGATGGGTCATATCTTATTACAGAAAATGTAATTGTAATAGAAGATGAATTTAAAAATATCCATAATATACCACTATTTCAAAAATGGCCTATTAGAAAAGCAAGACCTTTTAACAAACGTATTCCCATATCTATCCCTCTTATAACTGGACAACGAATTATAGACTCTTTATTCCCTATTGCTAAAGGTGGTGTTGCCGCTATTCCTGGAGGATTTGGAACAGGTAAAACTATGACCCAACACCAGCTTGCCAAATGGTCGGATGCTGACATAATAATTTATATCGGTTGTGGAGAACGTGGAAATGAGATTACTCAGGTATTAGAAGAATTTTCTTCTCTCATAGATCCAAAAAGTGGAAAACCTATGTCAAATAGAATTGTTCTAATAGCAAATACATCTAATATGCCTGTTGCTTCTAGAGAAGCATCGATATACACTGGTCTAACAATAGCAGAATACTATCGTGATATGGGATACCACGTAGCTGTTATGGCCGACTCTACTTCACGTTGGGCAGAAGCACTAAGAGAGATATCAGGTAGACTTGAGGAAATGCCAGCAGAAGAAGGATTTCCTGCATATTTGCCATCAAAAATTTCACAATTTTACGAAAGAGCAGGATATACTCTTAATCTAAATAATACAGAAGGTTCGGTTTCTATAATCGGCGCTGTTTCTCCTCAAGGATCTGATTTTTCTGAACCTGTTACACAAAATACAAAACGTTTTGTTCGTGCTTTTTGGACACTAGATAAATCACTAGCATACTCTAGACATTATCCCGCTATAAACTGGATAACAAGTTATAGCGAATATATAGAAGATTTGTCAGACTATTATATAAAAAATATAGATCCAAACTTCTTATCCTATAGACAAGATATATATAATATATTAATATCAGAAGATTCTTTAATGGAAATAGTTAAACTTATTGGTTCTGATATGCTGCCTGACGATCAAAAGCTAATAATAGAAGTTGCCAAAGTTATACGATTAGGTTTTTTACAACAGAATGCTTTCCATAAAATAGATACATATGTTCCTTTATCTAAACAGGTAATAATGATGAAAATAATACTATATCTATATGATAAACTTAGTTTAGTCATAGAAAAGTCTATTCCAATATCATATATATTAAAAACCAATATATTTGAAGAAATTATAAAAATGAAATACTCTATCCCAAATGATGCATCTAACAAAATTTTTGAATCTTATACGTGTATAATCGATGAAAAGATAAAAAATATAGAAAGTTCAAATAAATAGGTGATTTTATGAGTTTAGAATATAAAGGATTTTCAGAAATCAAAGGATCTCTTGTTTCTATAGAAAATGTAAAAGAAGTTTCTTTTGATGAAGTTGTAGAAATAACTTTGCCCGATGGAGAAATCAGAATAGGAAGAGTTGTAGAAATTTTAAATGATAAAGCCATAATTCAAGTTTTTGCAGGAACAGATAATTTTTCTTTAGAAAATACATATTCAACATTTAAAGGAAAACCTTTAGAATTTGCTGTTTCTAAAGAGCTTTTAGGAAGAATTTTTAATGGAATGGGAAAACCAATAGACAATCTAGGAAGTATAAATTACAAAAAATCATTAGATATAAATGGATATCCAATAAACCCAATGTCTAGAAAATATCCTGTAGATTATATAAATACGGGAATATCAGCAATAGACGGACTTACAACACTTATTAGAGGACAAAAGCTTCCTATATTTTCTGGATCAGGTATGAACCATAATAAGCTTGCTGTACAAATAGTTAATCAAGCAAAAATTGCTGAAAAAAATAATCAAGAATTTGGTATTATATTTGCCGCCATGGGGATAAAAAATGATGTGTCTGATTATTTTATAAAAAGCTTTAAACATAGTGGTGTAATAAACAATGTTGTAATGTTTTTAAACCTATCAAACGATCCCATAATAGAAAGAATCATAACTCCTAGAATTGCTTTAACAGCAGCAGAATATCTTGCTTTTGAAGAAGATATGCATATATTAGTTATATTAACAGATATGACAGCATATGCAGAAGCCGTCAGAGAGTTTTCTTCATCAAAAGGAGAAATTCCTGGAAGAAAAGGATATCCAGGATATCTATATTCTGACCTTGCCTCTATATATGAAAGAGCTGGAATGATAAAGGGTAAAACGGGATCAATAACGCAGATACCAATACTTACCATGCCAAATGATGATATAACACACCCTATACCCGACCTTACGGGATATATAACAGAAGGCCAGATTGTTTTAGAGAGGACTCTAGATAAAAAAGGAATATATCCACCTATATCTATACTTCCATCTTTATCTAGAATCATGAAAGATGGAATAGGAAAAGGATTTACTCGAGAAGACCATCCAGACCTTGCAAATCAACTTTTTGCATCATATTCAAAGGTTATGGAAGTTATCGCTTTGGCTTCTGTTATTGGCGAAGATGAACTTTCCGACTCCGATAAACTATATATGAAATTCGGAAATCTTTTTGAGCAAAATTTTATATCCCAGAAAGAAAATGAAAATAGATCTATCGAACAAACACTAGAGATAGGATGGAAAATTATTTCAATACTTCCTAAAGAAGACTTAGATAGAATAGATTATAATATTATAGAAAAATATTATAAAAAGGAGGTATGATTTATTGTCCCAAAATAATATTCCTACAAAAGGAAATCTAATAAATATTAAAAAATCTCTATCTCTTGCTGAAAATGGATACAACCTTTTAGATAAAAAAAGAAATGTTCTAACATCAGAGTTAATGATCCTTGTAAAAACAGCAAAAGGCTTAAGAGGAGAGATAGAATTTACCTATAAGCAAGCGTATACTTCATTACAATATGCAAATATATCCCTTGGTATATGTGAAAACATATCAAAAACTATACCAATAGAGAATAATATTTCCCTAAATTATAGAAGTATTATGGGTATAGAAATTCCAGAAATTAAACATCAAAATTCTACTATAACTATCCCTTATGGATATTATCAATCTAACTCTAAATTGGATCATGCTTATCTTTCTTTCCAAAAAGTTAAAGATTTAACTATTATATTATCAGAAGCCGATAATAGCATTTACAAACTTGCACACGCTATCAAAAAAACAAAAAAAAGAGCAAATTCTCTTAAAAATATAATTATTCCTAAATTACAATCAACTATAAAATTTATTTCAGAATACCTAGAAGAAAAAGATAGAGAAGAATTTTCTAGGTTAAAAGTTATAAAATCTAAAACAGATAGATAGTAAGAACTAATTATAATAGTTCTTACTATCTATCTGTATATAGTTTTGTTTTATATACTATTTTATCCATTAATAATATAATTCCTATAACATTCGGAACCATCATAAACAGATTAAATATATCTGATATCTTCCAAACTATATATATATCCATAACAGAACCTATCAATATGACAAATAGAAATATAATTCTATAAAATAATATATATTTTTTTTTATCTGTTAGATAATTCACACTTCTTTCACCATAATAACACCAACTAATAATAGAAGATATTGCAAATATAACTATTGAAAAAATAATAAAATATTCTCCAAAACTTCCAAAAGAAGATTTAAAAGCATTAATAGTAAACTGTGACCCATCATGCTCACTTATAAAACTTCCAGAACTAATAATTGCTATAGCAGTTATTGTGCAGACTACAATGGTATCTATAAAAACTTCAAATATTCCCCAAAAACCTTGTTTAACAGAGCTTTCTGTATTAGATGCACCATGTATAATGGGAGATGATCCTAGCCCTGCTTCATTTGAAAAGATTCCTCTAGAAATACCATATTTTATACTAGACAATATAGTATATCCTGCTACACCCCCTATGGCGGATTTAACAGAAAAAGCTGATAAAAAGATAGAACTAAATGCTTGAGGAACATTTTGTACATTTATAATAATAATATACAATGCAAATATTATATACATTCCAGATACAGTTGGTATAATCTTTTCCGCAAATTTGCCTATTCTACTAACCCCACCTGCAATGATAGATGATATTATAATTGCTACAAATATTCCAATAAAAACCTTATTAGTTCCAAATGTTCCATTTATGCTTACAGATATAGCGTTAATCTGTGTCATATTTCCTATTCCGAAAGAAGCTATTATACAAGATATAGAAAAAATTATAGAAAAAAATTTTATTCCTAAACCTTTTTCAAGATAAAACATAGGTCCTCCTATATTTTTTCCATCTTCTCCTTTCTGCCTATATTCTACAGACAAAACAATTTCACTATATTTTACAGCCATACCGAAAAAAGCCGATATCCACATCCAAAATATAGATCCAACACCGCCTAAAACCATTGCTGTTCCTATTCCAACTATATTTCCTACTCCCATGGTTCCCCCCAAAGCTGTACTCATTGCTTGAAACGGGGTTATATTTTTAACATCAATTTTTTTAGATTTTTTCAAAAGACTTCCTATTGTTTCTTTCCATATATCACCTAGCTTAGATATTTGTATAAAAGATGTTTTAAAGGTTATGTATATTCCTATAATTAATAAAAATAAAAGAATATATGGTCCTGATACAATTTTATATATTACCTCAATAAACTTTTCCGCTATATTCATAAATACCACCTATTAAACTTAATTATATTTAATATACTTATGATATAAATTTATTAAATATAATTAAGTTTAGATTAGATAATATATATAAATTCCTGCTATTATATAGTATAATTTAATTAATTGTATAAAATGGAGGGAGATTTTTTATGTGTGGTCATGTTGGCTTTATAGGGTATACTAAAAATAGACAAGATGTTCTTGAAGATATGATGAAAAGTATAATACATAGAGGTCCCGATTCTGATGGAAAATATATTGATGATAATATTGCCATGGGATTTAGGCGTCTAAGCATTATAGATATTGAACAAGGAAGTCAGCCTATTTTTAATGAAGATAATTCTCTTGTATTAATATTTAATGGAGAGATTTATAATTTTAAAGATATAAGAAAAGAGTTAATTGAAAAAGGACATATTTTTAAAACAAATACAGATTCAGAAATTCTTATTCATAGTTATGAAGAATATGGCGTTGATATGCTTATAAAACTTAGAGGGATGTTTTCTTTTATAATCTGGGACAATAAAGTTAAACAACTTTTTGGAGCTAGAGATTTTTTTGGAATAAAGCCTATGTATTATGCAACAATGGACGATTGTTTTATGTTTGGATCAGAGATAAAAAGCTTTTTACACCATCCAAAATTTGAAAAATGTTTAAACACTTCTGCTTTAGAGAATTATTTAACATTTCAATATTCTCCTACTAACGAAACATTTTTTAAAAATGTTTATAAACTACCTCCAGCACACTATTTTATATTCAAAGATAATAAAATTATAACAGAAAAATATTGGAGTATAGAATTTAAAGAAGATAACTCTATATCAAAAGAAGAATGGATAGAAAAAATTGATAAAGCATTTAAAAATTCTGTAGATGCACATAAGATAAGTGATGTAGAAGTTGGATCTTTTCTATCTAGCGGAGTTGATTCTAGCTATGTTGCGTGTGTTTCAGATGTTGATAAAACTTTTACAGTTGGATTTGGGAACAAAGATTATAGCGAAATTGACTATGCAAAAGAACTTTCCTCTAATATAAATATAGAAAATATATCTAAAGTTATAACTGCTGAAGAATATTGGTCTGAATTTGATAAAATCCAGTATCATATGGATGAACCATTGGCTGATCCCGCTGCTGTAGCTCTATATTTTGTTTGTAATCTTGCATCCAATCACTTAAAAGTTGTTCTTTCTGGAGAGGGAGCAGATGAAATTTTTGGAGGATATAATATATATAAAGAGCCTATAGAATTTACAAAATATAATAAAATTCCTATGTTTTTCAGAAGAATTATAGGAAATATAGCTTCCATATTTCCCCCTAAATTTGGTATAAACTTTCTTGTTAGACGAGGGAAACTTTTAGAAGAAAGATTTATAGGAAATGCTTATATTTTTTCAGAAAAAGAAAGAAAAAGTATACTAAAAATAAAAACTAATGCCCCTAAATACTCTGAAATAACCAAACCTTTTTATGATGAGGTTAAAGAAAAAGACTCTATCACAAAGATGCAATATTTAGATCTTAATTTATGGATGGTCGGCGATATTCTTTTAAAAGCGGATAAAATGAGCATGGCAAACTCTCTAGAACTTCGAGTTCCTTTTCTAGATAAAGAAATTATGGAACTTGCTTGTAAAATTCCAACTAAATTTAGGGTTAACTCTACTAACACCAAATTTGTTATGAGAAAAGCCGCAGAAAAAAACCTTCCTAAAAAAGTGGCAGATAAAAAGAAATTAGGCTTTCCTGTCCCTATTCGCGTTTGGCTTAAAGAAGACAAATATTATGATATTGTAAAAAAAGAATTTTTGAGCGAAAATGGAAAATTATTTTTTAATGAAGATATAATAATATCACTACTCGATAATCACAAAAATGGAAAATACGATAATAGTAGAAAAATTTGGACAATATATACATTTTTAATTTGGTATAATCGATTTTTCAAATAAATAAAAAAGATTTATGTATAAATAAATACATAAATCTTTTTTATTAACTATTCCCTAGTCGAATCATCTCATCTAATGGCTTTTTAGCCGCTAATCTTAGCTCTTCATCTAATATTATCTCTTCTCCACCATCACCTGTTAAAGCGTCTAATATATCCGAAATAGAAGTTATCTGCATATTTGGACACATAAGTTTTTTTGATAATATTCTAAATTTTCCTTCAGGTTTAGCCATTTTTAAATAATCTGAAACATTTTTTTCTGTGCCTATTAAACATTCCTCATCTGTCTCCATACAATATTTTATAATTGCAGAGGTAGATCCAATAAAATCGGCATATTCCAAAACTTCTGGTGTCAACTCAGGATGCATAATCATTTTTGCACGAGGATACTTTTTCTTCATTATTTCACAATCAGCCACCGTAACAGATGCATGAATAGGACACATTCCTTTCCATAAAATAATATTCTTATCTTTTACAAATTTTTTAACATATGTTCCTAAATTATAGTCCGGAATAAAAAGAATATCATCTCCTTCCATCGCGTTAACAACTTTGACAGCTATAGAAGATGTTACACAAACATCACTTACAGATTTTAGTTCTGTAGTGGTATTTATATAAGAAACAATTTTATGTGTTGGGTTTTGTTTTTTATATTTTAAAACTCTATCCGCTGTAAACTGCTCCGCCATTGGACAGGTTGCTTCGCTTACTGGAAGAATAACCTTCTTTTCTGGAGAAAGAATTTTAACAGTATCAGCCATAAATCTAACTCCACACATTAAAACGGTGTTATGTGGAATCTTAGTTGCTTTAAGACTTAGCTGAAAAGAATCTCCTATTTCATCAGCTATTTCTAATATATCAGATGATTGATATGTGTGTGCAAGGATAAAAATATTTTTTTCCTTTTTTAATTTCAATATTTTATCTTGTATTTCTCTAATCATTTTATACCTCTAAATTCTAACAATAAAAATTTTAATTTATAATTATATGCCTATTCTAAGAGATCGTTCATATCATAAATTCCAGGGTGCTGTTTATTTAAATATATACTTGCGTTTAATGCACCTTTTGCAAAAACTTGTTTTGATATCGCTGTATGAGAAATAGATAAAATTTCATCATGTCCCGCAAAAATAACTTCGTGTTCACCTGGATATGTCCCACCTCTAATTGCATGAATACCAATATCTTTTTTTTGTCTCTTTTTCATTCCACAATTTCTACCAAAAACATAGTCATATTTCTCTTCTAATTGAGAATTTATAGAATCAGCTATCATGAGGGCTGTTCCACTTGGGTTATCTATCTTTTGATTATGATGTTTTTCTAAAATTTCTATATCAAAATCATCCCCAAGTATGGCAGAAGCTTTTTTAACTAGATTACATAGTAGGTTTATCCCTAGACTCATATTAAAAGTAAAAAATATAGGTATAATTTTAGAACAATCTTTTATCCTAGATATCTGCCCCTCTGTAAGACCAGTAGTTGCAATAACTACTGGTTTTTTCATAGCTACACATCCATCTAATAGGCTGTCTAAACCAAATGGATGGCTAAAATCAATTATAACATCGTATTCTATATTAACATCTTTTATAGATAAAAAAACAGGAATATCTATATTAGAACAATCTTTAAGATCAATTCCCCCAACAATATTTATAAAATCATGTTGTTTGCCTAGCTCTAATAAAACTCTTCCCATCTTTCCACAACATCCGTTAATAATTACATCCGTCAAAAAATCACCCCAAAATTTCTTTTAAACGATTTTATATCTTTTCATACATTCTAAGATATCATTTCGAATCTTCTCAGAAGATTCATAAAGAGGAAGTCTAACCCCTCCAACTGAAAGTCCCATTAAATTCATGGCGATTTTAACAGGTACAGGATTTATATCTATAAACATAGTGTCTATTAATTCTAAATAATCTAATTGCAATTCTCTGCTTTTTTCTATATCTTTTTCAAAAAATAATGAGCATATATCATGAGAAACTTTTGGTAAAATATTTGCGAAAACAGATATAACACCCTTACCTCCTAGTGATAAAACAGGAAGAATTTGATCATCATTTCCAGAATAAACAGAGAATTTTTTTGGAGCAACAGAAATAAGTTTTGCTATATGCGAAATATCTCCTGATGCTTCTTTAGTCGCTACAATATTTTTATGATAAAAAAGTTGTTTATAACTGTCTATATCAATATTCATCCCTGTTCTAGAAGGAACATTATATAAAATTATTGGAATATCCACACTATCCGCAATGCTTATAAAATGCTTAACCAATCCATCTTGTGAAGTCTTATTATAATAAGGAGTAACTACTAATAATCCATCTACTCCTGATAATTCTGCTTTTTTTGAAAGTTCTATAGCCTGTTTTGTATTATTTCCACCAGTTCCTGCTATAACGGGAATTCTCTTATTTACATATCTAACTGTATAATCTATTAATTTTACTTTTTCATCAAAATCCAGTGTAGCCGACTCTCCTGTTGTTCCACAAACTATTATAGCATCGGTCGAATTTTTAATATGAAAATTTAATAAATTTTCATATGATTTATAATCTACACTATTAGTTCTATCAAAAGGAGTAACAATAGCGACTCCTGAACCTTTAAAAATATAACTCATATTCAATAATCTCCCTTATATTATAATTTTATATAACCTTTTGCAACAGCCAGTTCTGCTAACATTATAGCACCTCCTGCTGCTCCTCTAACCGTGTTATGTGAAAGTGATACAAATTTAATATGATATTGTGTATCCTCCCTAAGTCTTCCAATCGTTATCCCCATTCCACAATCAAAATTCTTATCTAGTTTTGGCTGTGGTCTATATGGATCATCCAATAGATATAAAGACTTTAATGCAGACGAAGGAAGACCTAAACTTTCCGGAATATTTTCAAAATTATTAATCAAATTTCTGACTTGTTTCAAATCTGGTTTGTTATCAAACTTAACAAAAACTGCAGCCATATGACCGTCAGAAACAGGAACACGTAAACACTGTGTAGTTATATTTGGCTTGCTAGAAGATATAATTATTCCCTTATCTTTATCTAAATAACCAAATATTTTAAGCGGTTCATTTTCACTTTTCTCTTCTTCCCCTGGAATAAAAGGAATAATATTATCCACTATATCAGGAAAAGTTTCAAACGTCTTTCCTGCACCACTTATCGCCTGATATGTACAAACAGCAACATCCTTTAAACCAAATGAAGATAGTGCTTTTAAAACTGGTACATAACTTTGTAAAGAACAGTTAGATTTAACAGCTATAAACCCTTTCTTTGTTCCCAATCTTATTCTTTGATATTTTATAACATCTATATGATCCGAATTAACCTCTGGTATAATCATAGGAATATCGGAAACTCTTCTATTTGCAGAATTATTTGATATAACAGGACACTCTAATTTTGCATAATCTTCTTCTAATTTTATTATATCTTGTTTTGGCATATCTACAGCACAAAAAACAAAATCACATAAACAAGCTATTTTTTCCTTATCTTTAACTCCATCTAAAACAATCATATTCTCTACACTCTTATCAATAGATATATCGATATTCCATCTATTTTTAACAACATCTTTATATATCTTCCCTGCAGAATTACTTGATGCAGATAAACAACAAATTTTAAACCAAGGATGATTTTCCAAGAGACTTATAAATCTTTGTCCTACCATACCAGTAGCTCCTATAATGCCTACATTAAATTTTTTCATCTATATTCCTCCAAATTTAATTGATAATAGATACATATATATGCCTGATATAAGTAAGAATATATTAAAAACCCGGTAATAAAACCGGATTTTTAATATATTCTTTTAAAACAACTATAATTATATAATACAATATAGTATAATTAATGTCAATTTAACTATATTATACTATAACAGGTGAAAATATGAACAAAAATTTATTTGATTTTTATCTTCCTAAAGAACTTATAGCACAAACTCCTATAAAAAATCGAGATAATTCTAAGATGATGATTTTAGAAAAATTTTCTGGAAAAGCATATCATAATAATTTTAAATGTATTTCAGACTTTTTAGAAAAAGGTGATCTTCTAGTACTAAACGATTCAAAAGTTTTAAAAGCTAGAATATTTGGATATAAAAAAGACACAAATCATAAAATAGAATTCCTTTTTTTAAGAGAGATTGCTAAAAATCTTTGGGAAACTTTAACAAAACCAGGTAAAAAAGTAAAAATTGGAACTATAATATTATTTCCAAACAACACTATGTCTGGAGAAATAGTAGATATTTTAGAAAATGGAAATAGGATTATCTCATTATTTATACAAAATAAT
>CAMTHN010000012.1 GCA_947072265.1 uncultured Clostridia bacterium
CCTTTAATCTTAGTATTATTATCTTGATTTTTACTATTCAAGTGGTTATAATGGGATAGAAGTGGTTATTAGTGGTTGAAAGTGGTTGAAAACTATGTGGAAAATGTGGAAAATGTTTAAAACTTAAAAAAGAAGGTGGAAAATTTGTTAATAGGTGAATATAGTTATAATATTGACCCTAAAGGTAGAATGAATTTTCCTTCTAAAATAAGAGACTATCTTTCAGAAATTTTTATAGTAACCAAAGGTCTTGATAATTGTTTATTTGTATTTTCAATGGAAGAATGGAATAAGCTAGCGGAAGATATAAAACGCCTTCCTAGATCAAAAGCAGTGGCGATGCAGAGATTTTATTTTGGAAGTGCTCAAGAAATTATTCCAGATAAGCAAGGAAGAATTTTAATACCCATAAATCTTAGAGAATATGCCAATATAGAAAAAGAAGTTGTTGTTGTTGGAGCTTTAAATAGGGCAGAAATTTGGAATACTGATAGATGGAAAAAGGTTTGTGATGATCTTTCTGCTGAATCAATAGCAGAAACAATGGAAGAACTCGGCTTTTAAAATAAAGAAGGTGTTATATTGAAATTTGAACATTTTTCTGTTCTATTAGATGAATGTATAGAAGGGCTAAATATACATAGTGATGGGGTATATGTAGATGGAACAGCAGGGGGTGCGGGACACTCTATAGAAATTGCAAAAAAATTACAAAATGGTATGCTTATTTCTGCTGATAGAGATAAAGAAGCGGTTGATACCATTTCTGAAAGGTTAAAAAGTTTTGATTTTTCTACTGTTATTCATAAAAATTTTAAAGATGTACCTAATTATATTAAAGATATAGGTGTACTAGGTGTTGACGGAGTTTTGTTGGATTTAGGCGTTTCGTCATACCAATTGGACAATCCAGATAGGGGTTTTTCTTATAGATATGATGCTCCACTAGATATGAGGATGGGACAAACTGGTATATCTGCAAAAGAAGTTGTTAATAATTTTAGTGTTGAAGATATTTCTAAAATATTATATAATTTTGGAGAAGAAAAGTTTTCATTTTCTATAGCTAGGAATATAGAAAAAGAAAGAAATATAAAAGATATAGAGTCAACATTTGAACTTGTTGATATTATTAAAAAATCAGTACCATATAAATATACAAAAGGGAAGCATCCTGCTAAAAAAACATTTCAAGCTTTAAGAATATTTGTTAATAATGAATTAGATGATATTTCTATTGGTATTGACAATTTTTTTGATATTTTAAACCCAAAAGGAAGATTAGTGGTAATATCATTTCATTCATTAGAAGATAGAATAATAAAGAAAAAATTTAATGAATTTGCGACGGGATGTATATGTTCTAAAAATTTTCCTATCTGTATATGCAATCAAAATCCAAAATGTATAAAAATTACAAAAAAACCAATTTTTCCATCACTCAATGAACTTAGTGAAAATAATCGAAGTAGAAGTGCTAAGTTAAGAATAATAGAAAAAGTTTAAATTTTATTTTATTTTTATTTAAAAGGAAGTGTTGTAATGTCAAAAAAATTTAATTTACATACAAATGTAAATGTTGCATATGATTTATCTTTGTTTGAAGGACAGGTTAATGAAAAAAGACATACAAATATTATATCGGTAAAAAGACCTAAAAACAAAGTCAGGATACTTCCTATTATTTTTATACTTATAACAGGAATCATTGTTGCCGGAAGTTTTATTATGGGACAACTTATGATGAATGAAAAAGTTTCGCAGATAACTAAATATCAAAAAGAACTGGATAATCTTAAAAGTGAAAAAGTTACATATGAAAATGAATTACAGACAAAAACATCATTATCTAATTTAGAAGAATATGCTAAAAATAATTTAAATATGATACCTAACTCGCTTGGTCAGGTTGAGTATATAAGTGTGTCATCTAGTTTATCGAATATAACTGAACAAAAGATAGATAATAATTTTAATATTATTTATTTTTTAGATGAAATAGCTAATTTTTTCAAAAATATTTTTAATATTTAGTTAAATAATTTATCATATAAATAAATTTATTAAATATAAATTAAATAAGAAGTATATAAAAGGGTTAAGAACAGATTTCTTGGCCCTTCTTTTTATCAGTATCTGTTTATTTTTTAAAGGAGTTATTTAGAATGAAGAGAAGCGGCCCAACTTTAAAGATGAAAAATAGGCTAAATAAAGTTACTCTAAGTTTAATAATAGTAGGTTTTTTAGTATTATTATTTAAAATTGGATTTATATCAATAATTAATGGAAAATTTTATAGAGAAAAAGCATCTGCACAACAAACAAGAGATGTAACTATAAATCCTAATAGAGGATCTATATATGATAGTAATTTAAATATTATTGCACAAAGCGCTACTGTTTGGACTGTTTTTATATCTCCACAAGATATAAAAACAGATGATATGCGAAATAAAATAGTTGATGGACTTAGCCCTATATTAGATATTGAAAAAGATATCATATTAGATAAATCGTATAAAAAAAATTATTATGAAATAATAAAAAAGAAAATTGAAAAACCAATAGTTGATAAAATCAGAACTTTAATCAAAGAAGAAAAAATAGTTGGTATACATCTTGTAGAAGATACAAAGAGATATTATCCAAAGGGAAATTTTGCATCTAATATAATAGGTTTTACAGGATCTGATAATCAGGGTTTATATGGTTTAGAAGCTCAGTATGAAGATATATTAAATGGAGAAAAAGGAAGAATTGTTTCTGCTAAGAATGCAAAAGGAAATGATATGCCTTTTGGATATGAAAAATTATATGATCCAAAAGAAGGTAAAAGTATAGTTTTAACTATTGATGAAAATATACAACATTTTGTAGAAAAAGCTTTAAATGAAGTTGTTATAACTCATAAAGTTAAACAACGTGCGGCAGCAGTAGCTATGGATGTTAATACAGGTGAAATATTAGCTATGGCAACAAAGCCAGATTTTAATTTAAACGAACCTTTTGAAATATTTGATGAAGATACAAGGCTAGCTTTACAGAAACTTTCTGGAGATGATTTAAAAACACAAACTTCTATAGAAAGAGAAAAGCAATGGAAAAATAAATTAATAACAGAACCGTATGAGCCAGGATCTGTTTTTAAAGTTGTAACTGCTTCTGGTTATATGGAAGAAGGTTTAAAGGAAGATAATCATTATTTTAGTTGTCCTGGATATACAATAGTTTCTGGAGTTAGAATGAAATGCTGGAAACTATCTGGTCATGGATCTACAGATTTTGCACAGGCTATGATAGTTTCTTGTAATCCAGCTTTCGTAGAAATGGGAACTTCATTAGGTGCAAATAAATTTTATAAATATTTCAGATCATTTGGATTAACAGAAAAAACAGGAATAGATTTACCAGGAGAAGTTTCAGGTATACATATAAAAGAAAAAGGATATGGACCTGTCGAAATTGCAAGTAGTTCCTTTGGACAATCTAACAAAGTCACAGCTATGCAGATGATAACGGCTTTTGCTTCTACAATAAATGGTGGATATCTACTTGAACCGTTTATTGTTAAAAGTATTTTGGATAAAGAGGGCAATATTTTAGAAAATTTTGATAAAAACATTAAAAGACAAGTTATATCAAAAAGAGTTTCTGATGAAATGAAAATTATTTTAGAAAAGGCTGTTTCATCTGGTGGAAGTAATGCTTACGTTAAAGGTTATAATATAGGTGGTAAATCTGGAACATCAGAAAAATTAGATGGAAGTAAAACAGCTCGAATATCTTCATTTGCAGGATTTGCGCCAGCGGATAATCCAAGAATTGCTGTTTTAGTTATGGTAGATGAACCAGGAGCAGGACATGTGTTTGGAAATGTTGTAGCTGCACCTGTTGTTGCAAATATAATGAAAGATATTTTGCCATATATGAATATTCAAACACAATTTACAGAAGAAGAATTAAAAACCATGGGTGTTATAGTTCCAAGCCTTATAGGTGATGATATAAAAAGTGGAAAAAATAAACTTCAAAATCAAGGTTTAAATGTTCGTATCGTAGGTAGTTCTGATAAAATATTGAAACAAACTCCAGATTCTGGGACATCTGTTCCAAAGGGAAGCACAGTTATATTGTATACTCAAGAAGATGATGAAGAAACTGTTACAGTTCCTAATTTTATAGATTTATCCCCTGATCAAGCAAATAAATTAGCTATTAATAGTGGTTTAAATATAAAATTTGTTGGAGGAAGCACAAAATATCAAACAAGTAAGGTTTTTAAACAGGATAAAGTTGTAGGAACTGTTGTTAAAAAAGGAAGTTTGATAGTTGTAGATATATTAAATAGCGATCAATTAGGATAGTAATCATATTTTTAAGGAGAAATTTTCTATATGAAATTAAAGACTTTATTAGAGGGAATAAATTTTGAATGTAATTTTTTTAAAAATCTTTATATAAAGGATATCGTATGTAATTCTAAAAACGTTATAGAAGATTGTATATTTGTATGTATACAAGGTCAAAAAAGTGATGGACATAATCATTATAAAGATGCTTTAGATAGAGGAGCAAGCTATATTTTAACAGAAAAAAATTTAAATATTGATAATCAAATAATAGTTGAAAATACTAGATTTGCTTATTCTAAAATGTGCCAAAATTTTTTTGAAAATCCGTCAAAAAAAATAAAATTAATTGGTATTACAGGGACTAACGGGAAGACGACTGTTGCAAATATAATAGCTGATATATTAAGAAATGCAGGAGAAAAAGTTGGCGTTATAGGAACTATACAGGTTGAAATTGGTGATAAAATTATACCTTGCGATAAAACAACACCAGATGCATATGAATTACAAAAAATGCTTAAATCAATGGTTACAGAATCTTGCAGTTATGTTATTATGGAAGTTTCTTCTCATGCTTTGGATCAAAATAGAATTGGAGATATGATTTTTGAAGTAGGTGTTTTTACCAATTTAACTCAAGATCATCTAGATTATCATATAGATATGAACGAATATTTTCTTGCTAAAAGAAAACTATTTAAGTATTGTAAAATTGGTATATTCAACGTAGATGATAAATATGGATTATCTTTATTTGAAGATAAAGAAATAAAATGTATAAAAAAAAGTTATAGTATATTAAAGAATACAAATATAGATTTTTTTGCTGATAATATATCCAATTATATTACAGGATCAAATTTTAAGATAAATTATACAAAAATAAAAAAGGATGTAAATTTTATAATTCCGGGAAATTATTCCGTTCAAAATTGTTTGTCTGCCTTAGGAACTATAATAAATTTAGATATAGGTATAGAGATAGATATTATAGTTGAATCTTTAAATAAATTTAAAGGAGTTAGAGGAAGAAGTGAAATAATAGGAATGAAAAATGGGGTTGCTATTATTTGTGATTATGCGCATACACCAGATGGTTTGCTAAATATTCTTCCTAGTATAAAAGAATATACAAAAGGAAGGATTATAACGATATTTGGTTGTGGGGGAGACAGGGATAAATTAAAAAGACCATTAATGGCAAAAGCAGCAGCAAAATATTCAGATTTTTTAATAATAACATCGGATAATCCAAGAACAGAAAATCCAGATGAGATAATAAACGATATTGTATCCGGTATAGTTGATTCTGATATAAAATATATAACGATAACAGATAGAAGAAATGCGATAAAAGAAGGTATAATAATATCTAAAGAAGGAGATATTATTCTTCTGGCAGGTAAAGGACATGAAGATTATCAAGTTTTAAATGGAAAAACTATAGATTTTGATGAACAAATAGTTGTAAATGAGATATTTAAGGAATTATCATTGTAAATATGGAGTGTAAATATGGAAAATTTAAAAGTTTCAGAAATATTTAATCTTTTTGAAATGGGCATGATATTTGATAAAGATATAGCTATAAATAAAATTTCCACTGATACAAGAAAAATTGAAAAAGGTGATATATTTATAGCTATTAGAGGAGAAAATTTTGATGGAAATTTTTATATAGATGAGGCTTTACTAAAGGGGGCTATATTAGCTATAGGTGATAATTATACTGGTATTAATGAAAGTGTAATAAAAGTTACTGATAGCAGAAAAGCATTTCTGGATATATCTAATTATTATAGAAAAAAATTTGATATACAAGTTGTTGGAATTACAGGTAGTGTAGGTAAAACATCAACTAAAGATATGATTTATTCTATACTTTCTAAAAAAGGATTATCTCTTAAAACAGAAGGCAATCTAAATAATGATATAGGTGTTCCTAAAACATTATTAAATTTAACAAACTTACATAAATTTGCTGTAATAGAGATGGGTATGTCTAATTTAGGAGAAATATCTAGTCTATCAAAAACATGCAAACCCAATATTGGTGTTATTACTAATATTGGGATGTCACATATAGAAAATTTAAAGTCTGTTAAAAATATTCAAAAAGCAAAACTAGAAATTTTAGATGGAATTGATATTAATGGCATTTTAGTATTAAATGGAGATGATAAACTTCTATGGAATTTAGAGAAAACGCTTAATAGACAAATTATTTATTTTGGAATTGATAACATAGATTGTGATATTATTGCAACTAATATTAGTTCAAAAACTATATCAACAACATTTAATATAGTTGATAAAAAAGAAAGTATTCCATTTGAAATTCCATGCTTAGGAAAACATAATATATATAATGCTATGGCTGGATATATTATAGGAAAACAAATGGGATTATCAAAAGAAGAGATTTATTTAGGAATTAAAACATATATTTCAACTGGAATGAGACAAAAAATAGATATTGTATCTGGAATAACTATAATTAATGATTGTTATAATTCTAGTCCAGAATCTATGGTGTCCGCTATAGATATATTAAATATAATAAAATCTAAAAAGGAAAAAATATTAGTTTTGGGAGATATGCTAGAGTTGGGAGATTTATCTATATCTGAACATATAAAATTAGCAAGTATTATATTATCTAGTGATATAACTAGAGTTTTTGCAATAGGTGATAAAACAAAATATACTATCGAAAAACTTAATAATCATATTAATAACTGTATAGAATCAATATTTTTTGAGAATAGATCTTCTCTAATTAACAAAATAAAGTCTATTTTATCTTGTGGAGATTTAATTTTATTTAAAGCAAGTAGGGGGATTAAAATGGAAGAAATAGTTAAAAAAACATATGAGGAGTGTTTATAAATATGACAGGATATCTTAATGTTATTGTAGCTGCCATATCATTTTTTATAACAGCTTCACTTGGATTTTTGCTTATACCTATATTAAAAAAGATTAAATTTGGCCAAACTATTAAAGAAATTGGTCCAATTTGGCACAAAGCAAAACAAGGAACACCAACTATGGGAGGAATAATGTTTATAGCTGGAGTTGTTTTTTCTTGTATTATAGGATTTTTAATATACATATCTTCTATAGAATCTAGACCTATTGATTTTAAGCTGGATATTATAAGGTTTATAGGTGGAATAATCATGGCATTAGCATTTGGTTTTGTTGGATTTATTGATGATTATATAAAGGTAGTTAAAAAACAAAACCTTGGATTAAGAGCTAGAGAAAAAACTATAATGCAGATATTAATAGCTGTGACATATGTATTTATGATATATTTATCAGGAGATATTTCTACAATTATAGATATACCTTTTTTAGGTCAGTATGATTTAGGAATATTTTATTATGTATTTGCTATAGTTGTTATAATGGGATGTGTAAATTCTGTAAATCTAACAGATGGAGTTGATGGACTTGCGGGATCTGTTACATTTATTGCAGGGATAATATTTATTATTATATCTGGAATATTAGGATATACTCTTATGGGAATTTTTGCATCTGCAGTTACAGCGGGTTGTTTAGGTTTTCTTATTTGGAATTTTTATCCAGCTAAAGTGTTTATGGGAGATACAGGTTCTATGTTTTTAGGAGGATGCATTGTTGCTCTGGCTTTTGGTATTAAACAACCAGTATTTCTTATATTTATTGGAATAATATATATTATAGAAACTTTATCAGTTATATTGCAAATTATAAGCTTTAAAACTACAGGAAAAAGAATTTTCAAAATGAGTCCTATTCATCATCATTTTGAAATGATAGGCTGGAGTGAAGTTCGTATTGTTTTAATTTTTTCTATAATTACTGCATTGTTTGGTTCTATTGCTATATTTAGTTTAATAAAAATTTAAAGTATTAAAAATTTTATAAGATAGGGGGATTACAATTGGCTAGGATTAAAAAACAAGGAAAAATAGATATTACTTTTTTAATTTTAATTTTTGTTATACTGTCATTTGGACTTATAATGTTATTTTCATCTAGTTATGCATATGCTTATTATTATTTTAATGATAGTTTTCATTTCATAAAAAAGCAGGCCGTTTTTGCAATTGCTGGAGTTTCTGCAATGATATTGATATCTTATATTAATTATAATTATATAAAGAAATATGTTTTTTTAATTTTTGGAATAGCTCTATCTTGTTTAGTTATTGTTCTATTTATGCCACCTTTAAATGGTGCTCGCAGATGGATAAATATACCAGGAGGTTTTACCTTTCAACCTTCTGAGATAATGAAATTTTCAATAATTGTTTTATTTTCTTATCTTATTTATAAAAATTATAATAAAATGGGAACATTTTTATATGGAGTTGTTCCATTTATGTTTTTTTTAGGAGTAGTTGCTTTTTTAATGTTATTACAGCCACATCTTTCTGGAACCGTTCTTATAGGTTCTATAGGGATGCTTATGATGTTTGTGGGAGGGACTAAATACAGGTATTTTATTATTGCAATTTTGATTGGTGTGTTGGGAATTGTTCTTATTGTTTCTATAAGAGGTATAGATTATGTTTCTGATAGACTAGCAGGATGGATCGATCCATTTTCAGATCCGACTGACAGTACATTTCAGACGGTACAGTCTTTATTAGCTATCGGATCTGGTGGTGTTATGGGCCTTGGTTTAGGAAATTCTAGGCAGAAGTATTTATATCTTCCAGAACCACAAAATGATTTTATTTTTTCTATAGTGGTTGAAGAACTTGGATTTATAGGAGCAACTGTTGTAATAGCGCTATTTGGGCTATTTATTTATAGAGGATTTGTAATTGCATCTAAATCTAGAGATAAATTTGCTATGATGCTTGCTGTAGGTCTTACAGCACAGATAGGTATACAAGTTATGTTAAATATTGGAGTTGTTACAAATACAATACCTAATACGGGTATAAGTTTACCATTTTTTAGCTATGGCGGAACAGCATTGATGATGCAGCTGGCACAGATGGGAGTCATACTAAATATATCTAGGCATTGTATATATGAAAAAGAATAATATTTTATAAAAAGGGGTTATTTATCATGAAAGTCCTATTTGCAGCGGGAGGAACGGCTGGGCATATAAATCCAGCTATTTCTATAGCTAAATATATAGAAAAAAGAATTAAAGGTGTTGAAATAGCTTTTGTAGGAACAGAAAAAGGTATGGAAAATACATTAGTTAAAAATCAAGGATACAAGTTTTTTTCTATAAAAATAAAGGGGTTTCAAAGAAAATTAACAATAAAGAATATTATAAATAATATAGATGTTTTAAGATGTATAGCCATTTCTAATTATATGTCTAAAAAAATCATATTAAAATTTAAACCGGATATAGTTATAGGAACAGGAGGATATGTTAGTGGTCCTGTTGTTATGACTGCCAGTAAAATGGGAATAAAAACTTGTATACATGAACAAAATGCATTTGCAGGAATAACTAATAAAATTTTGGCTAAAAAGGTTGATATAGTTTTTTCTGCAGTTTCTGATTGTAATAAACATTTTAAAAATAGCAAAAAGATTGTAGTTTGTGGAAATCCTATAAGAGAAGAAATAGTTATGAAAACAAAATTTGAAGCAAAAAAAGAGCTAGGGTTGGATAATAAATTTTGCATACTTTCTTTTGGAGGAAGTTTAGGAGCTACAAAAATAAATGAAATTGCTATAGATTTGATAAAGTGGAATCAAGATAACAATATTGTAAATCACATACATGGTTTTGGAAAAATTCGTCAAAAAGAATTTGAAGAGATGATGAATAAAAATAATATATATAAAGATCAGATTAATAGTATTATTATAAAAGAATATATTGATAATATGGAGCTTTGCTTATCAGCAGCAGATTTGGTTATATGTCGATCGGGAGCTTTAACTATTAGCGAGATACAGTGTATGGGAAAAGCATCTATTCTTATTCCATCTCCTTATGTTGCAGAGAATCACCAATATCATAATGGTATGGTATTGGTAAATAATAACGCTGCTATTCTTATAGAGGAAAAGAACTATAAAAGAGAAGATTTTATAAATCTTCTCTTAAATTTAATAAAAGATAAAAAAAAGATTGAAGCAATTGAGTCTAATGTAATAAGGATGGGGATAAAATCGGCAAACGAAGATATATATGATGAAATAATGAAGATATTATATTAAAAATAATCACCTTTCTAAAATTAAAACATAGTATATACAAAAAGAAACATGTGATATTTTTATCTGGAAGGGTGTAATAATTTTGGAAAAATTACTTATAAAAGGTGGCAAAAAGTTAGAAGGCGAAATAAATATACAAGGTGCAAAAAATAGTTCTTTACCTTTATTAGCAGCTGCTATCCTATGCAAAGGAGAAACAATTTTACATAATTGTCCAAATTTATCCGACGTTAAAGCTGCAGGTGATATACTAGAGTATATTGGATGCAAAACAAGATTAGAAAATAATAGTTTTATAATAGAAACTGAAAGTATTAAAAATTATGAAATATCTGATAATTTGATGAGACAGATGAGATCTTCTGTAGTATTTTTAGGAGCGATAATTGGGAGGTTGGGAAGAGCAAAAATATCTTTCCCTGGTGGCTGTGAGATTGGTTCGAGACCAATAGATTTGCATTTATCAGCTTTAAGAGATTTAGGGGTTATAATCGATGAAATGGGTGGAATATTAAACTGTTATATTCAGGATAAAGGACTCATAGGAACAAAAATATCTTTATCTTTTCCTAGTGTAGGAGCAACGGAAAATATAATTCTTGCTGCTGTTAGATCTAAAGGAATAACTACTATTAATAATGCAGCACAAGAGCCAGAAATAGTTGATCTTGCTAATTTTTTAAATAAATGTGGGGCAAAGATAATAGGTGCAGGAAATAGTGTTATTATAATTGAAGGGGTAGAAGAATTATATGGTTGTGAATACACGATAATGTCGGATAGAATAGTGGCTACTACATATTTGAGTTGTGCAGCAATTACAGGGGGAGAAATTTTATTAAAAAATATAGATGCTAGATATATGGAGAGCGTTTTTCCCATATTTAGGCAGATAGGATGCACAATTATTTTAAATGAAAACAGTATATATATAAAATCAAAAAAAAATTTAACCGCTATGAAATGTATAAGAACGATGCCGTATCCTGGATTTCCAACCGATTCACAGTCGCTAATAATGGCGGTTAGTCTTGTTTGTAAAGGAACTAGTGTATTTATAGAAAATATATTTGAAAATAGATTTAAAGTTGTAGATGAATTTAGAAAAATGGGAGCAAATGTTAGCGTTGAAGGTAAAGTCTGTGTTGTTGAGGGTGTTAGAAGATTATATGGTTCAAAAGTTCATTCTACTGATTTAAGAGGTGGTGCGGCTTTAGTTGTTGCGGGATTGGCGGCTGAAGGTGATACTAGTGTTTTTGATATAAACCATATTGATAGGGGATATGAAAATTTTGAAAAAAATCTTCATATACTAGGAGCATGTATAAAAAGGGAGCAATAATGAAAGATACAAGAATAAAGGATAATAGAAAAGAAAGACAATTACTAAGGGAGAAAGCAAATAAAAAAAACGCAATGTTTTTAGTTAAAAATAGGAAAAAAAATTACTTTTTATATTATATAGTACTTTTATTTTTTGTTATAATGACTTTAGTTATTTTATGTGTCACAGTTTTCTTTAATATAAGGGAGATAAATATTCAAGGGTCTAATATCTATTCTACTGAAGAGATATTAGAAAATATATCTTTGAAAAAGGGAGATAATTTATTTCGAATAAATGTTGAAGATTTAAGAGAACAAATTCTAAAAAAGTTTAAATTTATAGATTATGTTGATATACAGGTTAAAATTCCAGACTCATTAGATATCCAAGTTGAAGATGCGTCACTTTTTTTAAGTATTAAACAAAATGATAATTATATTTATATTAGTAAAAAAGGTAGAATAATAGATAGAGATAATTTTGAAAGAAATGAAGAAAATATAGAAATTTATGGACTAGAAGATGTTTTATTGTCTATAGGAGATTTTATTACTAAAAGTGATAATGAAAAAATAAAATGTTTAGATGCTATAGTAAATGATATAGAGACTGAAGCAGTAGAAAATATTAATTTTATAGATATTTCTGATGTAAATGATATAAAGTTAATTTATGATAATCGAGTAGAAATATTAGCAGGAGATTTATTAGAATTTGACTATAAGATGAGATTAGTTAAATTTATATTGGATAATAAACTAGGAAAAACAGAGTTTGGAACAATTAATATTAAAAATGTTAAAAAAGCGGTATTTACGCCTCGAGAATAATAGTGTATAATTATTTACATGACATTATAATAATTATAAATAGTTGTTGAAATTTATTTTAAAATCTGATAGATTATTATTATGGGATGAATTTGCATAGTTGATTTTCTATGCATAAAACGGGAGGATAAGCATTGTGAATTTTATGTTAGATAATGATATGGATAAAGTAACCAGTATAAAAGTTATTGGTGTTGGCGGCGGTGGCGGAAATGCTATAAATAGGATGATTGAAGCTGGTATGGTAAGTGTAGAATTTATAGCTATTAATACAGATCATCAGGTTTTAAATCATTCTAAAGCGCCAATAAAATTACAGATTGGCGAAAAATTGACAAAAGGTCGAGGAGCTGGAGGGAATCCAGAAATTGGAAAACGTGCAGCTGAAGAGAGTAGAGAAGAAATTTCCAATGCTTTAAAAGGAACTCAAATGGTTTTTATAACTGCAGGTATGGGTGGCGGAACGGGAACAGGAGCGGCTCCTGTTGTTGCAGATATTGCACGAGATCTTGGAATATTAACTATAGGAATAGTTACTAAACCATTTGTATTTGAGTCTAAGAGAAGAATGGAGCAAGCAGAGACAGGAATTTCTTTGCTAAAAGAAAATGTAGATTCTTTGGTTGTTATACCTAATGAAAGATTAAAACTTATATCTGAACAAAAGATAACTTTAGCAAATGCCTTTGAGGCGGCTGATGATGTTTTAAGACATGGAGTTCAGAGTATATCAGATTTGATAAATGTTACAGGGTTTATCAACCTTGATTTTGAAGATGTTAGAAGTGTAATGCAGGGTGCAGGATATGCACATATGGGAGTTGGACAAGCAGGAGGAAAAGATATGGCAGAAGAAGCAGCTTCATTGGCTATATCTAGTCCACTATTAGAAACTTCTATAAATGGAGCAAAAGGTGTAATTATAAATATAACTGCATCTACAGATTTTTCTTTGGAAGATGCAGATGTTGCTTCTGCTATGATAACAGAAGCTGCACATCAAGACGCAATAGTTATTTGGGGTGTTGCTTTTGACGATACCCTAAAGGATGAAATGAAGATTACAGTAATTGCAACTGGTTTTGACTCTGACACTAAAACAGTTTCAGCGAGTACTTTTGGAAAATCAACCTCAAATAGAGATTCTACTGTTTCTAGAGATAATAATAGCGAAAATGATATAGAATTTGGAGATATATTAGATTTGTTTAATCGTAAATAATATAATAAAACGCTACACATGGTGGAGCGTTTTATTATAAATTTAAGATTATAATATAG
>CAMTHN010000013.1 GCA_947072265.1 uncultured Clostridia bacterium
AATAGTGATGAATTAAGTCCTGGTGTTAATATGGTTGTTCGTTGTTATATTGCTCAAAAAAGAAAGATAAGTGTGGGGGATAAGATGGCGGGTCGTCATGGAAACAAAGGGGTTGTTTCCAGAATTCTTCCACAAGAAGATATGCCATTTTTACCAGATGGAACTCCTCTAGATATAGTTTTAAATCCACTTGGGGTTCCCTCTCGTATGAACATTGGACAAGTTTTAGAGGTTCATCTAGGCTATGCAGCTAAAGCTCTCGGATGGAAAATTATGACACCTGTTTTTGATGGTGCGAGAGAGTCGGATATTAGAGATTGTTTAAGAGAAGCTGGTCTTAGAGAAGATGGAAAAACTATTTTATATGATGGACGAACAGGAGAAGCTTTTGATAATCCAGTTACGGTTGGTTATATGTATTTTCTAAAACTTCATCACCTTGTAGATGATAAAATACATGCAAGATCAACCGGACCTTATTCTCTTGTTACACAACAACCTTTAGGAGGAAAAGCACAATTTGGTGGGCAAAGATTTGGAGAGATGGAGGTTTGGGCACTAGAGGCGTATGGAGCTGCATATACTCTTCAAGAGATATTGACGGTTAAATCGGATGATGTTGTTGGACGTGTAAAAACATACGAGGCAATTGTTAAAGGGCAAAATGTTCCAAAACCGGGAATTCCAGAATCGTTTAAAGTTTTGATAAAAGAATTACAATCTTTATGTTTAGATGTTCGTGTCCTTGATAAGTATGAAAATGAAATTGATTTAAAACAGTCTTTTGAAGACTATGAAGAGATGGGATTTAAACCTGTTGAAGATGGAGAAGAGATATTAAAAGAACCATCTATAGAAGTTGCGGAAGAATTAGAAGGATTTTTAGTTGATGAAAACCCTTCTGATATCGAAATAGAAGAAGAGCTTGAAGTTGAAGATATAGATCTAAATTTAGATTTGGATAATATATTTGAAGCAGATATTGATGAAATTAATGAAACGGAATCGATCGATATTTTTAATGATATATCCAAAGATGATATAGACATGTAAAGAAAGGGTTTCTGTATATGGAATTTAATGTATTTGATTCTATCAAAATTGGACTGGCGTCGCCAGAGCAAATAAGACAGTGGTCTTTTGGAGAAGTTAAAAAACCAGAAACAATAAATTATAGAACCCTTAAGCCAGAAAGAGAGGGTCTATTTTGTGAAAAGATATTTGGTCCTCAAAAAGACTGGGAATGTCATTGTGGAAAATATAAAAGATTAAGATATAAAGGGAAAATTTGTGATAAATGTGGCGTTGAAGTTACAAGAGCAAAGGTTCGTAGAGAGAGAATGGGGCATATTGAACTTGCTGCACCTGTATCACATATATGGTATTTTAAAGGAATCCCATCTAGAATGGGTTTATTACTTGATATATCCCCTAGAAGATTAGAAGAAGTTTTGTATTTTGCAAAATATATAGTTGTTGATCCAGGAGATACGGTTTTAGAAAAAGCACAGCTTTTAACAGAAAAAGAATATTCGGATATGTATGAAAAATATGAGGATGACTTTAGAGCTGGCATGGGTGCAGAGGCTATTGAAGAAATTTTAAAGACTTTGGATTTAGAAAAATTAGCTTTAGATTTAAAATTAGATTTAGAAACAGCATCGGGACAAAAAAAGATTAGATGTTTAAAAAGATTAGAAGTTGTTCAATCTTTGAAAGCATCGGGAAATATGGCAGAATGGATGATACTTCGTGTTGTTCCTGTAATTCCACCTGACATTAGACCGATGGTTCAGCTAGATGGAGGAAGGTTTGCTACTTCTGATCTTAATGATCTTTACAGAAGAGTTATAAATAGAAATAATAGGCTTAAAAGGCTTTTAGACCTTAGTGCGCCTGATATAATAGTTCGAAATGAAAAAAGAATGCTTCAAGAAGCTGTAGATGCTTTGATAGATAATGGAAGAAGAGGAAGACCGGTTACAGGTCCAAACAATAGACCTTTAAAATCATTATCAGATATGCTAAAGGGTAAACAAGGTAGATTTAGACAAAATCTTCTAGGAAAACGTGTTGATTATTCTGGAAGATCGGTTATTGTAGTTGGTCCAGAACTTAAAATGTATCAATGTGGACTACCGAAAGAGATGGCATTAGAATTATTCAAGCCATTTGTTATGAAAAGACTTGTAGAAACAGGAGTTTCTAATAATATAAAAAGCGCAAGAAAGATGGTTGAAAGAGCTAAAGAACAAGTTTGGGATGCTTTAGAAACAGTTATAAAAGGACATCCAGTCTTGTTAAACAGAGCGCCAACATTGCATAGACTTGGAATACAGGCTTTTGAACCAGTTCTAGTAGAGGGTCGTGCTTTAAAATTACATCCATTAGTTTGTACAGCATATAATGCAGATTTTGATGGAGACCAAATGGCTGTTCATGTTCCTCTTTCAGCAGAAGCACAAGCAGAGGCAAGATTTCTTATGCTTGCTGCAAATAATCTTTTAAAACCTTCTGATGGGAGACCTGTCGCTGTTCCTACACAGGATATGGTTTTAGGGGCATATTATCTTACATTACAAAAGAAGAATGAAATAGGCGAAGGAAAATGTTTCTCAAATTGTAATGAAGCTATAATGGCTTATAATGAAGGTGTTGTTTCTCTTCATGCGCCTGTAAGAGTTAGAGTTTCTAGAACTATAGATGGAGAAAATAGGCTTAAAATTATAGAAACAACAGTTGGAAGAATTATATTTAACGAACCAATTCCACAGGATTTGGGTTTTGTAGACAGAACAAACGAAGATACAATGTTTGACTTTGAAATTTCTTTTCTAACTGGTAAGAAACAATTAGGAGATATATTTGAAAAGTGTATTCGAGTTCATGGAACTGCAAAAACAGCAGAGGTTTTAGATAAGGTTAAATCTCTTGGTTTTAAATATTCCACAAAAGGTGCGATTACTGTTGCAGTTTGTGACGCAGTAATTCCTCCTCAAAAGAAACAACTTTTGGAAGATGCAGAATCGCAGATAACAATTATAAATAAACAGTTTAATAAAGGGCTTGTTTCAAATCAAGAGAGATATGAGCTAGTTATAAAAACTTGGGATATTGCTACAAAGCTTGTTTCAAAAGCTTTGACAGAAAATTTACATGAGCATAATCCGATATTTATGATGGCGGATTCTGGAGCTCGTGGAAGTATAAATCAGATTAGACAGCTTGCAGGTATGAGAGGACTAATTGCCAATACATCGGGGTCAACAATCGAGATTCCTATTAGAGCTAACTATAGAGAAGGTCTAAATATTCTAGAATATTTTATATCATCTAGAGGAGCTAGGAAAGGTCTGGCAGATACAGCTTTAAGAACAGCCGATTCTGGATATCTAACAAGACGATTGGTTGATGTTTCCCAAGATGTTATTATAAGACAAGACAATTGTCATTCGGAAATTGGAATAGACGTTTATGATATAAAAGAAGGAAATGAGATGATTGAACCATTAAAAGAAAGACTTATGGGAAGATATCTTGTTCATGATTATAAAGATGAAAAAACAGAAAAAATCATCGTAAGTAAAGATACTATGATGGGTGAAAAAGAGGCATTAGATCTTATTAATGCTGGTGTTGAAAGTATTCAAATTAGATCAATATTGCATTGCAAATCTCTACAAGGAGTTTGCGGAAAATGCTATGGAGATAACCTGGCCAATGGAAATCCAATAGCTGTAGGAGAAGCAGTAGGAATAATAGCAGCACAGTCTATAGGAGAGCCAGGAACCCAGCTAACTATGAGAACCTTCCATACAGGGGGAATAGCATCTGCAGAAGATATAACTCAAGGTTTGCCAAGAGTTGAGGAACTATTTGAAGGAAGAAGACCAAAAAGTTCTGCAATTATAACAGAAGTTGGCGGAGTCATGAGGATGGAAGATATTAAAAGAACTAGAAACATAATAGTTACTATGGAAAGTGGAGAAGAAAAAGCATATCCAATACCATATGGATACAGAATTAGAGTTACCGAAGGGGCAACAGCACAACCAGGGGATGCTTTAACAGAAGGTTCTGTAAATCCACACGATGTTTTATTAGTTAAAGGAGAGCAAGAGGTTCAAAATTATCTAATAGCAGAGGTTCAAAAAGTTTATCGAATGCAGGGTGTTGATATAAATGATAAACATATAGAAGTAATTATTCGTCAGATGATGAGAAAAATAAGGATTGATCAAGGGGGAAGTACTGCGTTGTTACCTGGTTCTCTTGTTGAAAGATCTGAATTTGCTAAAGCGAATAATATTATAGATAAAAGAATAGCAGAGGGTGAAGAAGGTATATCAAAAGCCACATTTATTCCGGTTTTATTAGGAATAACAAAAGCCTCTCTTGCTACAGATAGCTTTTTATCTGCTGCTTCTTTCCAAGAAACGACAAGGGTTCTGACAGAGGCGGCTATAAAAGGTAAAGTTGATCATCTTTTAGGGTTAAAAGAAAATGTAATAATAGGAAAACTTGTTCCGGCGGGAACAGGTATGGCGTGTTATAGAAATGTAAGTATTGTTAAGACGTTAAAAGAAAATTATAACGATAGTGTTATAGATAACTTAGATAGTGCAATTACAAAGCATTAAAAAAAAACTGATATCATTTGATATCAGTTTTTTTTTTAATATGTTTAAAAGAACTAGTAGAATAGGATGGAAGAAAGCTTTTTATAAATGTTTCTATATGTAATTTATCAGAATATATGCCAAGGTTTTTAATTATATTAATCTGAATATGATTATTAGGAATATCTTCTATCAAGTCCACTTCTATCCCACCAGATTTTATAGAGGATATAATTTCATCTTTTGTATAAGATTTATCAGAAATAAATAATCGAGATGAATATATATTCGATCTTTCTGAAGCTGATATTATAGGGTTTCCAATTTGAAAAAGATGGTCGTACATATATTCTCCAAAAGAATCAAAAGATGAAAAAAATATATTATTTAAAGATGAATATAAATTATCAAATATATATTCTAATATTAGAGAATAGCAAGAAAGTTCTGCAAATATAAATGATTTATCGGATATTTTATAAAAATTTGTATTATTTAATATAGAAACCATATTTTCTAAAATAGTCATATTTATAAACTCCTATAATTAACAGTTATAACATCTGGAACAAAAACATAATCAGATGGTATTTTTATAGTGGAAGCAGGGTTGTTAAATTTATAGTCAACGATATTAGGAATGGAGAGGATATATTGACCAGCTTTATAAGGCGAAAATGATTCACCAATATTTAATTCTGCAGTATATTGTTCTATTGCAAAAACAACAGAATTTTTAATCTCTGTTTCGGATATAGGGTTGGATGCATAAACAGTTATGTCACATTCTAGCCAACGAGGAGTGGGTTGTTTGACAATAATATTATGATTTATAGGACGATACTTTTTAATTTCTTGCTGTATAGTAGCAATTTGTGAAGGAAGTATATTTCGTTGAGAATTTGTTATATATAGATTAATTGAATTATCTTTTATCTGGGCTAAAGCAGATGTAATATAATCAAATTTCATAGCAAAATTTTCATAAAATATTAGATTTATCCCATTTGATATATTGACAAATGAATTTAACAGCCGTTTTCTAAAAGAAATATTTGTTTCTTTATCTATTCCACCAGAAAAAGGATAAAGGTTGGAAACAGAAGAAATACCAGGAATGGAAGATAGAATTGTATCAATTTTCTTTGAAGCAATATTAGAATTTTTTCCGCCAATATCAGATGAAGAAACAACATTGGTAGAGGAAGACCCTTTAGTAATAGAGGCATTCTCCACTGTTATAAATGATATTCCAGAAACAAAAGAAGATGTAACTACAGTTCCTTTGGGTATAATAATTGTTTCTATAGCGGGAGAAGATCTAGAAAATGTTAGAGTTCCAGACGAAGCTTTTGCAGGGAAAGGAAAAAGATTTCTATTTTCTCCATGTTTTAAAAGAAATTCATCATTAGCAGTTTGAGGGAATATTTGATTTTTAATAAAGTCGCTATATTTATATAATTTTTCTAATTCTCCAGAAATAATTTTAAATCGTATCCCAATATCAGATGCATCATCAGGAAAAACTCCAACCATAGAAACAAATTGATCTGTCATGTTATCTAAAATATTTTTATAATTAATATTAATTCCTCCAACTATTATTTTTAAAGGATAAGGTGTATGTATTTAAATTGTTATCTTTATTTGGATATGAAATTTTTATTTTTATATCCAATGATATATTTCCAGATGATTTATCTATATTTTTTTCTACATTAATAATAGTTATAGATGGTATATCTGCTAGGCATTCCGTTATAGATGAGAGTAAATAGAAGTCATCAATTTTATTTAGATCGAGTTGCCATAAGTCAAATCCAAGAAGGGGATCATAAGGGAAAGATCCTTTTTTTATAGAAAGTCTAATTAAAGCTTGTTGTATAATAGCATCTATACCAGAAATGGAAATAGGAAGTCCATTTGGAGAAATAAAAATATCTCCATCTTTAATTAAAGAGTCGATTATAATGATTCCTCCTTTTTTAGAGGGGTAAAAATGCCGTTAGATGATATGATGGCTCCATTTAAAATAATAGATCCATCATTGCAAAGTTTAATAGTGGCTCCACCAGAGGAAGAAAATGATAGTTCACCAGGAAGAAGAGAAGGGTTGTTTTGTATAATACATCCAGAGCAAACAACTTCTCTGTCAGTGGGAATGATAAGTACTGTAGAATTTTCTTGAGGTATATATTCAATACCGGGAATAGAAATTATAGGGATATTAGTAAATAGTGAATCAGATACAGCAGAAATAGTAGAAGAATAAGTATTACATACTATAGCGGTAGAACAGGGTAAAGTTTGATAGGAATCTTGTGCTTTAAAATCATCAGTAATCATAAAATATTTCCTTATATAATAAATTTTTTATCTAAAAGAATAATAGTAGAAGAAATTTTTTTATTAGAAATAGAAATAGAAATATCTCCTACATATAAATTTTTAAGAGAGCAGTATGATGAGATAAAAGAAGCAGAATCGCCAATAGAAATAGAAGGAATAAAAGGTATAGAAAGAACTATTTGGTTTGAATATATTAATGATTTATTCACATAATATTTTGCGCTAAGAGAGGGGTTTGAGAGCCATTCGTGGGGATAATTAAAATAACGTTTCCTAACAATTTTCAAAGATTCAGCAAACTTATTATCTAGAGAAACGTTATATAAAGAGCCATAAGAAGAAGATCCAGTTTTTACATATATTTTGGATATAATTTTATCCCGTTTACTAATAAATGTTGCGGAGGAGAAGGGGATAGAATCGGTTTTAGAGGTAGTAGAAAACAGATGATTTTTGGTATTAAAAGGATTTAAGGAGATAGAAGAATTATTGGAAATAAAAAAAGGAGATTTTTGGAAAGTAAGTTTACAAAACAGGTCTACGACCGACCAATGGCTAGATCCTTTTTTTATATTAAGAGAGGGCAAAATTTTATTAGAAGGAATAATAAAAGAAGAGATTCCAAAAGGTTTGCAATGTCGTGTAAATATATCGTTAGATGAAACATTGGTATAGGTAGAAGGTCTAACTTCGTTATCAAGCATATAAGCAGAAGATTTATTTCTCGATGATATATGTAGTATAAAATGGTTATCTGATGGAGCTTCTAATGAAAGGGTATCGATTATTCCATTAAATATAAGTGTTGAATTAGAATAAACTTTTATAGAGATAATATCTGTTATATAGGAATATATGACAGCTGAAAATTCTAGAAAATCAGAAGGTATATTGATAGAAGAATTAAATTTGCAAGATATAATATTATTTATTTGTATTTGCTGATTTTTAGAATTAAAGCAGATAATTTCAAAGTCATTCATCATAACCTCCATTAGATGATATATTTGAAGATATAGAAAGGTCATATTTAAAACTACTATTAAATATAGAAGATTCATCTTCTGTAATATGAGGTATAGATATTAATGAATATTTGTTTTCTATAAAAGAAAAAGAATAGGTTATAAGGTTTGGTAAACCTTCTCCAATTATAGATAGATTAGAAAAAATAGCTGAAAATGATGATATATGAGGGATATGGAGAAGACCAGGAGAAGGATCAGAAAATATATTTGATAGAGAGTTATATTGTGAAAATGCATCATCTCCAAAAAGAAATCCTTCTCCAGAAACGATTTTATTATTCATACCAATATCAAATGATAAAGGGGTGTTAAATGGCGAAGAATAACTAGCTATATTTTTAGAGTGGGTAATAGAAAATTTTTTTGGATTACAAGGAAATAAAAAATCTTTGAATCTAAATTTATTTTGGATAAAAAAACTCCTATCTATAGATTAATATTGTTATGATAACGTAGAGAGTTTAAAGTTTTTTGATTAGAAAAATAAGAGTTAGGATGATTAAAATTATTTATATAAGATTTAGTTTGGGGAAATTGTGAAGTTGTTTTAAAGGGTGTAGGATTAGTAGGGGAAAGAGATGGTGTTTTATTGGATGATAAATATTCGAGATAAGGATCATTAGAAGGATCAATGTCTATATTAGAAAAATATAAACGATCATAAGTTTCAAATATAAGGCATAATTCATCAATAGAAAGTGAAGAGAAAGCGTTTTGCCATGATGAAAAAAAAGGTTTATCTAAAATATAACAAGATAATAATGCTATAGAAAGATTTTCAGATATAGCAGAAAGAATATCATTAGAAACATTAAAATAAGAAAGAGAGTCCATTATATCTTTAGATAGGTGAATGGCTTTTAAAGTTTCTTCTGATGATAATTTTTTAAGTAAAACTTCTTGGTTTTTAATAATTATAGTATTCACTTTTAAAAACTCTCCAATCTTTTAGAAGATATTAAAGAAATATCTTCAATACACGGAGAGTTAATGGATATAGTTTCTGATATTTCTGACCATTCGCATCCAGAAAATATAATTTTGTGATTTGGTTTGGAAATAACAAGATTAAAATTTTTTAATTTATGAAAATCAACACCATCGGTAATTTCTGATTTTACAAAAAAAACTTTTTTAAGTGTAATATAGTAAAAAGATGGTTGAGATATAATAGCTATAGGTTGGGATGATCCAAATGCTTCTACAGGTATAGATTTTCTTATAATTTTAGAAGAATAATTTTCGACACCAGCAATAAGTCTGCCATCCGCCTGAATGGATATATCTTTACTAGTAGGAACAAAAATACGATTCAAAATATGCCTCCAATTATATAGATATATTAGCGTTAATAAATATTTTATTTATAGAAAAAGATAGAGCAAAAGATATGCTAACAAAACAGATAGAAGGGTCTGATTTATCAAAAGACACTGAAGGATCTTTATAATCCGAAATTAAATTATTAGATTTAAACAGGTCTAAATCACAGATAACAAGGGATTTTATATTGTCTATAGATGAAGAATTAGAAAAAAATTTATGTATATTTTTCTTAAGATTTTCTCTAATATGGGGAATAATTTTATCTATTGATATAATAGAATGGATATTTCTAAAAAAAGAAATTGTATCCCCGTCAGGATTAAAAGCATTTGAAGAAAAAGCTCGAATTAGCGATATATTAGAATAGTTTTTTTCAAAAAGAGAAATTCCGTGATTCATGAGATCCTCTTGTTTAGATGATTCAATATAAAGTTTTATAATATAGGGATGATTTATAGAATAATTTGAAAAATTATAATAGGATGAGGATGAGGAAAAGATAGATGCAAGTAGGGAATGGGAAATATCAAAACTATCTTCATCAGAATGGTATATAGGAGGATAAGAGATAGAAATTCTTTTATGGTTTATATAGGTTGCAAACTCCAAGGGATTATAAGTAGGTGGGATGGAAAGAACAGCTATCTTTTCATTATTTTTTTCTTCAGACAAATCTAAAAACAGTTTTAATTTTTTTATATCAGATTCTAGATGGATATCAGATAATATTATATAAGATTGATTGAGACCTGAGATAATATCAAAAGCATCAGAATAAGATTTACCAGAAATTAAAGGGATAGCAAATATATTAGAGGGATAGTTTTGGAATAAGGGTTGTATGAGTTTTATTATATTGTTAGAGTTAGAGTCTTTTCCAAAAATTTCTACAGCTTGTTGAAAAGAAGATATAGAATAATTTTGAAAAGGGATAGAAGAGTTACACGAGGCAATAACGACAATTTTATTTAGAGAATAATGTTGATTAGAAATAGAATATGAGGAATAAACACCAGGACGTAGAGAATTCAATAAAAAGCACATCCTTAAAAGATTAAATTTTATGGAGAATAGATACATTTGATAAAGGTATAGTAGGAGAAGATTGTGTTATAAAAGCGTAAGACTTAATTATAAAGTCTAGTTGAAAACACGATAGCTCTTTATTAAGAGATATATCAGATGATAAAATATTTAAAATGTCAAAAGAAGATTTAAAGAGTAAAAAATGTGAAATATCTTCGAATATACAATGGCATAAAGATGAAGAAAGAGAAGTTGGGATAAAAATAGAAAATTTAAAAGAAAGTTTTATCTGTTTTCCAGAAACAGAAGATGTATTGGATGGATTTCCGAAAAATGAGGAAGAAGAATCAATATCTATGGATTCGATAGATAAGATAATATGAGGAATTTTAATAGGAGTAGAGAAAGGTTTAATAGGAAAAATTTTAGATATATAGTAGGAAGAGAGGGAAGGAATATCTTTAATAGATGACAAAAGAGAGGATATAATAGAAGATAAGTTGTCCATAATTATCACACCTTTTTGGATAAAGTGAGCCAAACATAAATAGGGGAAGATTGAAAATAAACGATTTCGGTATCGTTTATAAAAAAGTTATTGGTAGAAGATTTAATAGTAGAGTTGATAGGAAAAGGATGGGAAGAAGAAAAAGGAGCAAGAAGATAATAAGTTTTATTATCAGAAAATCCAATAGGAAGGAAGGAAGAGGAAGGTTTAGGTAAAGATTTTATAAGTGATAGAAATCCATAAAAAGAAAAAGAAGATTTATTATTAATATATGTAAAAACTTCGCCATAATTTTCAGAAAAATTTTGTAAAATAGAAAGTAAATCCAAAGATTATCCTCCTAGATTTTCAAAAACAAAATCAGAATCTATTAAAAATCGAGATGCTAATTTAAAATAATATTCTTCAAGTTTTTTTGCTTTTAAAAATGATTGATTAGAAGAGTTAGAGACAGATACATCTCCAAACTTTATAGAATTTGGGGAATTTTGATTAAAAGATATATGGCAATATTGGGAAAAAGATATAGAAGCAGAAAGATATGATAAAATTTTTATAGCCGTAGGATTATCAGAAAATGGAAGAGATATAGAAGAAACATAGTCTATAGATGAAAGGATTAGGTCAGAAAAAGATTTTGATTCTTCGAGGGAAAGGTCAGAAAAGGAGGAAAATAAAGGAATAACAGTAGAAAGATTAATATATATCAACTCCGTTTAAAATATAAAATAAATGTATTTTATATATAGCAGTTCTATATATAAAATACAAAATGTTTTATTAAGATAAGATAAAAAGGTTTAGATAGTCTTGGATAAAACCTTTACAGCATCAGGGAATATTTTAGCAAATCCAGTCATAGTGGTAATAGAAGTTCGGTGGATTTGACAATCTATAAGTTTGTCATATTCTAATGATAAATTAGAAGCAAGAACCATCTCTAAACATGATTTGCTATCGAGACCAATAATAGTATTATCAGGCATGGCAGACGTTTTAAAAAGCTTTGCGCCAAAAGGAGTTGTAAGATTTCCAGAAGTGTTAAAGTTCAAACCGGTTAAAGGATTTTGAAATTGCGGAAATGTAACAATAGTAGACATAATGTTAGGGGAAACAAGGATGGTGTCCATATTAAATTCTTCAAAAAGACTCCATAATCGTATAAGATCATCATATTTAATATCATCGGAAAATGAGATAGAATGAGCAGGGTTAAGATTACCATCTCCATTTATAAGAACATTAATAGCATCTTTAAGTTGAGTATGTGATATATATGCTCCAATTTGTTTTAAAGATATAGTAAATAGATCTAATTTTTGATGCTTAATAGTTTCATACGAACTAGTTAGAATACGACCACGTTTTTTTATATGAACTAGTTTTTCTTGAGGTTTAATTTCGGTTATAGGAAGTAAACAACCCTCAGATACTATAGCAAGCTCTTTATCTGCAGGGGGATGAAAACATGAATAAGATCGATAATCAGTAGAGTCAGATTTAGTGGTGGTAGAAATTATATTAGATAGAATATTTGCATCTTTCATACCTTGAAAAACAGCGCGAGAAACATATTCGGGAAATAAGCAAGAAGTTTCAGAGGATTCAAAAAATTTTGAAACATTATCAGAGTTAGATCCAGAAACTTTTATATCAAATCGAGAAAGTTGTCGTTGAAAAGGGTCAAGATTAGCGAAAGGTGTTCCGACATAATTTGACGAGGGATCTAGAGATTCAAGAACATCGGTAAAAGATTTATTAGAAATATTGTACATAGATTTTTGAAGTGTAATATTATTAAAATAATTCATAGTATTCTCCTAAAATATAATTTCTGCAAGATTTGTAGTAGGATCAAAAGAAATGATAGATATGATAAATTTGCTTCCAGTGGACATAATAAGAGTAGTACTGCTATAGCAGGTAACGGTTTGTTTTCCAAATTTCACAGGAGATACAAAAGGTACGATGGCATGTCCACTAATTTGAACAGAGACATAACCTTCAGAAGGCTCTCCAACAACTATTCCGAAAAAGCTATCATTAGTATTAGAAGGTACAGCGGTATAATTAGAATTTATAGATGCTAAATCTCCCATTTTAAGTTTAGGAGAAGATTTTAAGGTAATAATT
>CAMTHN010000014.1 GCA_947072265.1 uncultured Clostridia bacterium
AAAAAACTAATCTGAATTATTAAATATAAATTATTATATAGTAGTATTAGTATAGTCTGTTGAAATGTTAAGAGGGGCAAAAAACCATTATAGAATAAAGGTTTTTCTATAAAAGTTTTAATTTTTTTATGTTTAATTTTGTTTAGATAAAAAATAGTGAAAAATAAATACTTTATATATGTTTAAAACTTTATGTGGAATTATCTAGTTTTAAACAAAATTCAGTGGAAAACTAAATTTTAAATTTGTTATTTAAATAATCATTTTTTATCTGTTTAAATTGTTATAAAAAATTTAACTTTTTAACATTTATGATTATTTATTTCTGATATTATTTATGATATCTTCTATAGTTTCCTTATAAACTTTGTCTTTTTTCATATTTTTTTCAACCTGAGATATTGCATATATAATTGTTGAATGATCTCTTCCTGCAAATTCTTCTCCAATTGATGAAAGAGGCATCTGAGTTATTTCTCTTACAATATATATACATATCTGTCTTGATGTTGAAATAGGAGATGATCGTTTTGTAGACCTAATATCTTCGGGTGTGACTCCATATGTTTTTGAAACTTCGTTTATAATTTTTTCTACTGTTACAGGTGTTGGCTGATTATCATTTAAAATATCTCTTATAACATTTTGTGCAACTGGTATAGATGGAGGGGATCCTGCTAATAATTTATATGCTTTAATTTTTTTTACAGCACCTTCAAGTTGTCTGATATTAGACTTTAATTTTATAGCAATAAATTCTGATACTTCAGAAGGAATTTCTATATTTAAAAGTTCTGCTTTTCTTTTTATAACTGCCATTCTAGTTTCAAAATCTGGTATTGATATATCTGTAATTAATCCCCATTCAAATCTTGTTCTAAGTCTGTCTTCTAAAGTTTTGATATCTTTTGGTGGTCTATCAGATGTTAAAACAATCTGTTTTCCAAGTTGATATAATTCATTAAATGTATAGAAAAATTCTTCTTGTGTTCTTTCTTTTCCTGCTATAAATTGAACATCATCCACTAAGAGAATATCAGTTTTTCTATACTTTTCATGGAATTTATGGGTTGATTCATTTATAAATGAGCTAATAAGTTCATTTGTAAATGATTCTCCTGTTACGTATATAACATTTTTGCTAGAATTTTTTTCTTTTACATAGTGTCTAATAGCTGATAACAGATGAGTTTTACCAAGTCCACTAGGTCCATATATAAATAGAGGATTATATGCACCCGATTGGCTTTGTGAAACTGCTCGGCATGCGGCATAAGCAAAATTGTTAGAATTTCCAACTATAAATGTATCAAAAGTATATTCATATTTTGCAGAATTAAATGATTCTTGAAGTTCTTGATTTTTATTTTCATTTGATATTAGGTTTAAATCTATATTTAAGTCATTTTCATCAGAATTTAAAATGTCCGAATTTTCTATAACAGAAAATTTATTATAGTTATTATTAGAAATTTTATCTTCAGAATCAGATAAATTATTATTAGATGATAGGTTTTCTGATTTTAAATCTTTTTCTGTTATAAATTTAATTTGTATGTAAAATCCTAAAACTTGATTAAAAGAGTCATTAAGAAGATCAATATATTTATCTAAAATAATATTTTTTTGGAAATCACTTTTTACAAAAAGAGTTGCTATTCCATCTTCAAATTTAAAGGGCTGTATAGGTTTAATCCAAACATTAAATGCAACATCTGTAATTTGTTTTGTTTCCAAACAATAATTTTTTACCATTTCGAACATATCTAAAAAAGAATCCATTAAAATTTAAAACCCTTTCCAAAAGTATATAAAAGTATATAAAAAGAGAATAAGACATTTATTTTTTAATTATACTAAAAAAAACGTTTTTTTTCAACAATTAAAAAATTATATATATATGATGAATTAGTTGACATATATATATTTTTTTTATATACTTAAGCATAAATTGTTTTATCTTTTTAAAAGAAAAATAAAGAAAATTTTCTTTGTTTTTCTGAAATTATATTTAAATTATTTAAAAAAATATTATAAGTGTATGGTAATAAAAGGAGTGAAAATTATATGAAAAGAACCTATCAGCCAAAAAAATTACATAGAAAAAAAGAACATGGTTTTAGAAAAAGAATGGCTACAAAAAGTGGTAGAAAACTTCTTGCTAGAAGACGTCTTAAAGGTAGAAAAAGACTGACATATTAAATCATATATTTATTAGTTATATAATAAAATTAAATAATAAATCTTAAAATAAAATCAGACCACATTTGTTGTGGTCTTTATTTTAATATGGTGAAATTTATGAAAAATACTATTAGTATAAATCTTAATAAACATTTTAAGTTTATCTATTATAATGCAAAATATAAGGCTAGTCCTTATCTTGTTTCCTATGTTATAAAAAATAAATATAATATAAATAGAATAGGTATTACAACTAGTAAAAAAATAGGAAATGCTGTTAAAAGAAATAAATCAAAACGTCTTATTGTTGCTGCATATACTATTTTAGAAAAAAAGTTTCCTATTGGTTATGATTTTGTATTTGTTGGAAGAAAACAAACTCCTGATGTTGATTTTAATCTTCTTTATCAACATATGGAAAAAAATGTAAATTATTTGGTTTCAATTATAAATAAAAAGAGAATAAATCATTAAAGCTTTTTTGATAAATATGATAAAATTTTATCAAAAAAATTTATCATATTTAAAACCAAATTGTTGTAGATTTTATCCAACATGTTCAGAATATTCTAAACAAGCAATACAAATATTTGGAATAACTAGGGGGTTTTTTTTATCTATTTTTAGAATTATAAGGTGTAATCCATTTTGTAAAGGTGGTATTGATCTTATCCCTAAAAAAAATAATTTAAAAGTAAAAAAAAGGATTGATAATGATTAGATGAATTTTTTTAAAATATTTAGCGAACCTTTAAGTTGGATAATGGGATTTTTTTATAATATATTTGAAAATATTCCTTTTAACTATACAATAACTCTTGTTGTTTTTACAATTGTTATAAAAACTTTATTGTTTCCACTTTCTATAAAACAACAAAAATCAACAGCAAAAATGGCTGCTTTTCAGCCTAAAATAAAAGCAATACAAAAAAAATATGGTACAAATAAACAAAAAATACAAGAAGAAACCGTCAAATTATATACAGAAGAGGGATATAGTCCACTAAGTGGATGCCTTCCTATGCTTATACAATTTCCAATATTGTTTGGTTTAATATATCTTATATATGAACCTCTTACATATATTCTAAACTTTTCTAAAGATATTATTTCTAAAGCTATTCCCATTGCAGAGCAAATTTTAGGGTCTAGCCTTGCTACAGATTATACAGCAGAAATTAGTATAATAAATGCATTTAAAATTGATCCTACTGCTTTTTCAACATTAGGGAGCGAATTTGTTGATAAAATTTCAAAAATAGATTTAAATCTTTTTGGAATAAATCTTGGACAGATTCCTGTGCTAGATTTTACAAGTTTTGCCGCAATTACACTTATGATAATTCCTTTTTTATCAGGTCTATCATCTTTATTAGTTAGTTATATTTCTATGAAGTCAAACGCTAAAGCTACTGGAAATGAAATTCAAGGATTTACCAAAGGTATGATTTTGGTTATGCCAGTATTTTCTTTAATAATATCATTTCAATTTCCTATAGGTGTTAGTTTTTATTGGATACTGTCAAATATTTTAATGATTATACAAACTTTAGTTTTAAATAAGATTTGGAATCCAAAAAAATTAGCTGAAGATGCAAAAATTCAATTAGAATTAAATAAAAAAAATAAAAAATCTAATCCTAAACAATTAGATAATGTAATTAATATTGATACAATAGAAGAAAAAGAAAATAAATTTAAACAAAAAGAATTAAATAAAAAAAGACTTGCTGAAGCTAGAAGATTAGATGCTGAAAAATATGGAGAAGATTATTTAGAAGTTGATGATAAAGATTTAAAATAGATAAAGGGGAATCTTTTATGCGGATAGAACAAATTGGAGAAGGCAAAACTATCGATGAAGCGGTTGAAATTGCTTGTGGTATATTAAAAAAAGATAGATATGATGTTAATATTCAAATTTTAAATCTTCCTAAAAAGAGCTTTTTTGGAAAATTAAAAGTTTTAGCAAAAGTTTTAATTAGTTATGAGGAAAAAGATCAAATAATTATAGAAAATATATCTACAAATTCTAATAAAACATATATTGTTGATATAGATAAATTAGAATCAAATATAGAGAATAAAATAGATGTGGAAGAAAAACCAAAGATAGAAGAGTTATCAAAAATTAAAATAGAATCAAATGTTGAACAAAAAATAGAATTAAATTTACAAAAAGATATTATAATTGAAAATATTGATTCATTACAATCAATTGAAGAACAAGATATAAAAGAATACAATTTATTAATTGATAAAAAAATAGAAATATTTAAATCAAATTTATCTAATATAATGAAATCTATGGGATATGAAAAATTTTCTTTTAGTATTAAAAAGAAAGAAAGAAATACTGTAATTGTAAATATTGATAGCGAAGAAAATATGGGATTTTTAATAGGAAAAAGAGGAGAAACCATAGATTCATTACAGTTTTTAATATCACTTATTTCAAATAGAGAATCTGAAAATTTTGTAAAATTTATAATTAATTGTGGAAATTATAGAAAAAAAAGAGAAGAAACCCTTAAAGATTTAGCTATAAAAATTTCTAAAACAGTTAAAAAAAATAAAAAAAAGATTATGTTAGAACCTATGCATTCTTATGAAAGAAGAATAATACATTCTGTCATATCAAATATAGAAGGTGTTTTTTCTAAATCTATAGGGGATGAACCTAATAGAAAAGTTATAATATTATTAAGTAAAAAAAATTAAAAACTATAAAAATGGAAGTGTAAAACACTTCCATTTTTTAAATATATAATGAAAAGGTGTATAAATATATGGAAAAAACAATAGTAGCTATAGCAACACCAATTGCGTATGGAGGTATTTCAGTTTTACGAATTTCAGGAAAAGATAGTTTAAATATTATATCAAAAATTTATACTTCATATAAAGGTAAAGATATATTTAAACTAAAAGGATATACAGGATGTTATGGATATATACATAGTGATAAAAAAAAGATAGATGATGTAATATTATTTTATTTTAAAAAACCCTATAGTTATACAGGGGAAGATGTAGTTGAAATTTCTTGCCATGGTGGAATTTTAGTTACAAAAAAGATATTAAGATTAATATTAGAAAATGGTGGGAATATGGCAGAACCTGGGGAATTTACTAAAAGATCATTTTTAAATAAAAAAATGTCTTTAATAGAATCTGAATCTGTAATAGATATTATAAATGCAAATAATGATATGGCATTAAAATTATCTATATCTAATATGGAAGGAAATTTATATAAAAAAATATCTAAAATAAAGGAAAATTTATTAAATATTGTTGGGCATATTGAGGCATTTATAGATTTTCCTGAAGAAGATTTAGAAGATTTAGATATAAATAAAATTAAAAATGATTTAAGTTTAAATAAAAATGAGTTAAATTATTTAATAGAAAATTATGATCTAGTTAAAATTATAAAACAAGGGATTGATACAGCTATTATCGGAAAACCAAATGTAGGAAAATCTTCAATAATGAATCTTTTTGCAGGATTTGAAAAAAGCATAGTTACAGATATGGAGGGCACCACAAGAGATATAATTGATGAACAAATAAATATAGGAGATTTAATTTTAAATATATCAGATACAGCAGGAATTAGAAAAACTTCTAATATTATTGAAAAAATAGGTATAGATAAAGCAAAAAATAAAATTAAAACAGTTGCTTTAAATCTATTTGTTATAGATAATTCTAAAGAGTTATCTATAGAAGATTTTGATATTATGGATATATTAGATATCAAGAGAACTTTAGTTATTATAAATAAAATAGATTTAGATAAAAAAATAGATTCAGATTATATATATAATAAGTTTTTATATGTTGTTGAAATTTCAGTTAAAGATAGTATTAATATAAAAAAAATTATAGATAAAATAAATTTAATATTTAGTACAGACAAAATAGAAAATTATTCTACTATTGTATCTAATGAAAGACAAAGAAATTGTGTTATAAAAAGCATTTTGGCTATTGAAAATAGTATTAAAGATATAGATATAGGACAAACGTTAGATGGAATATGTGTTATTATAGAAGAAGCAATTGAATCATTATTAGAGCTTACAGGAGAGAATGTAAATCAATCAATAGTTGATAAAATATTTTCTAATTTTTGTGTAGGAAAATAAATTTTATAGAGAGGGAAATACAAAGTGAGTTATAAATTAGGAGAATATGATGTTGCAGTTATAGGAGCAGGGCATGCAGGGATAGAAGCAGCTTTAGCTTCAGCAAGAATGGGTTTAAAAACGGTTATATTTACTATAAATTTAGATACAATTGGAAATATGCCATGTAATCCATCTATTGGAGGGACAGCAAAAGGACATCTCGTAAAAGAAATTGATGCTCTTGGTGGAGAAATGGGAAAAGTTGCAGATAAAACTTTTATACAGAGTAGAATATTAAATAGAGGAAAGGGTCCTGCTGTTCATAGTCTTCGCGTTCAAACAGATAGAAAAAAATATAATCAAATGATGAAACATATTTTAGAAAAACAGAAAAATTTAGATATAAAACAGTCTGAAATAATTGATATTATTTTAAATGATAATAGAGAAATTAGAAGCTTAAAAACAAAAACAGGGGCAATTTATAATGTTAAAGCAGGTATATTATGCTGTGGAACTTATTTAAATTCTATAATTCATGTTGGGGATATTTCTTATAAAGGTGGACCAGATGGAAATATGCCTTCTGAAAATTTAACAAAAAATTTAATTAATTTAGGTATAGACATTAGAAGATTTAAAACAGGAACTCCAGCAAGAGTTCATAAAAGAAGTATTGATTTTTCTAAATTAGAAGTTCAAAAGGGTGATGATATTATAACTCCCTTTTCTTTTGAAACAGAAGAAAAACAAGAAAATAAAATGCTTTGTTATATAGCTTATACTAATACTCAAACACATAAAATCATATTAAAAAATATAGCTAGATCACCAATGTATTCTGGAAAAATTGAAAGTAGTGGACCAAGATATTGTCCAAGTATAGAAGATAAAATTGTTAGATTTGCTGATAAAAAAAGACATCAAATTTTTGTAGAACCTATGGGTTTAGATACAGAAGAATATTATTTACAAGGAATATCTACTAGTTTACCAGAAGATATACAAAATCAATTTTTAAGAACAATAGTTGGTTTTGAAAATATAGAAATAATGAGACCAGCATATGCAATAGAATATGATTGTTGTAATCCTATAAATTTTAATCCAACATTAGAATTTAAAAATATAAAAGGATTGTATGGAGCTGGACAATTTAATGGAACATCAGGATATGAAGAAGCAGCTGCCCAAGGTTTAGTAGCGGGAATTAATGCTGTTTTAAAAATCAAAGGTAAAAAACCTTTAATTTTAGATAGGGCTAGTAGTTATATAGGAGTTTTAATAGATGATTTAGTAACTAAAGGTTGTTCTGATCCATATAGAATTATGACATCGAGAAGTGAATATAGATTAATTTTAAGGCAGGATAATGCAGACCAAAGATTAAGTCCTATTGGAAGAAGTCTTGGTTTAATTTCTGATACTAGATGGTCAAAATTTGAATTAAAAGTTAAAAATATAGAAATACAAAAAAAGAGATTAGTTAAAATAAATTTAGCGCCAACAGAAAGATTAAATGAAATTTTAGTTTCACGTGAAACAAATCCAATTAAAACAGGTATAAAATTTATTGAAATTTTAAAAAGACCGCAAATTTCATATAAAGATATTCAAGAATTTGATAGTACAGATGACTATATTTCTCCTGATGTTATTGAACAGATAGAAATAGATTTTAAATATGAAGGATATATAAAAAAACAAATATCACAAGTTGAGAATATGAGAAGGATAGAATCAAAAATAATTCCTATAAATATTATATATTCAAATATAATTGGACTAAAACATGAAGCTGTAGAAAAATTAGAAAAAATTATGCCAAAAAATTTAGGACAAGCAGGAAGAATTTATGGTGTTACACCTGCAGATATAACAGTTTTATCTATATTTTTAGATAAAATAAATAGAGAGAGGTAGAATATAAATATGTCTATAGAAATATTAGATGAATGCTTTAAAGAATCTGGAATTTTTTTAAATAAAATTCAAATTGATAAATTTTATGATTATGCTATGGTATTAATAGAATGGAATAAAAAAGTTAATCTAACTTCCATAGTTGATTTTAAGGAAATAATTGTTAAACATTTTTTAGATAGTATTATAATAGATAAATTTGTTGATTTCAAAGGATATAAAAAACTTATAGATATTGGAACAGGCGCTGGTTTTCCATCAATACCCTTAAAAATAGTATATAATAATTTAGATATAACTATGTTAGATTGTTTAAATAAAAGAATATTATTTTTAAAAGAAGTTTTAAATATAATAAACATAAAAGGAGAAATAATTCATGGTAGAGCAGAAGAAATTTCTCATAAACAAGAATATCGAGAACAATATGATATTTCTGTTGCAAGAGCTGTATCAAATATATCAAATCTTGTAGAATTTTGTCTACCATATACAAAGATAGGCGGATATTTTTTGGCTTTTAAAGGAGGGGATATATTGGAAGAAGTTGAAAAATCTAAAGGAGCTATAGATATTTTAGGGGGAAAAATAGAAAAAATATATGAATATGATTTAACTAAAGATTATAAAAGGTCATTAGTTGTAATAAAAAAAGTTTCGCAAACTAATACAAGATATCCTCGAAAATATTCAAAAATATTAAAAAAATCTTTATAAGTAGTATTTTTTTGTAAAATTAAAAAAAAATACTAACTATCTTGTCAATATAAATATATGGAAACAAAAGGAAATATATGGTATATTTATTATATGTTAGAAATGCATAGGAGGTTTAATCATTGCTTACAAAATTATTTTCAAAAGATAAGATAGTTAATAAAGTTATTTCTATAAATATAAGAGATATTATACCAAACCCATCACAACCAAGAAAAATTTTTAATATGATAGAATTAGAGAATTTAGCATGTAGTATAAAAGAAAATGGTATAATACATCCTATTATTATAAGAAGAAATTTATTAGGTCAGTTAGAGTTGGTTTCGGGAGAGAGAAGACTTAGAGCATGTAAATTAATTGGATTTCGTACAATTCCATCAATTTTAATAGAAACAGATAGCCAACAGTCAGCAACATTATCTATATTAGAGAATATTCAGAGAGAAAATTTAAGTTTTTTTGAAGAAGCCAAAGCTATAAGTTATCTTATTGATGAATGGAATGTTACACAAGAAGAAGCAGCATATAGATTGGGAAAGGCACAATCAACCATTGCAAATAAATTAAGGTTATTAAAGATTTCAAATAGAGAACAAACTATAATAGTTAAAGGTAATTTAACAGAAAGACATGCAAGAGGAATAGTTAGAATAGGAAATCAAAAAATTAGGTTAAAATGTATAAATTATATAATAAATGAAAATTTAAATGTTCAACAAACAGAAGAATATATAAATGATGTACTTGAGTTATTAGATAAAGAATCTAAAATGATAGAAACATCAGAAGATGATATTTATAATAATATAGATTTAGAAGAAAAAAAAGATAAGAAATTAGATATTCTTATAAATACAATTAGCAATAAAAAAATAAAGCATATAAAAAACAGGATACCAATTATAAAAGATATTAGATTATTTTTGAATTCGATAAATAAAGCAATAGATACTATGAAAAGTGCAGGTATTGATGCATATAGTGAAAAAAAAGAAACGGAAAAATATGTAGAATATGTTGTTAGAATTCCAATATAAATTTTAAATAAAAAAGACAAAGAATATTTCTTTGTCTTTTTTATTGTTTCATGTGAAACAATTACTTTTATAACAAAAATAAATATGTTATAATAAAATAAAATAAAATAAAATAAAATAAAATAAAATAAAATAAAACAGGTGAAAATATGGGAAAAGTTATATCAATAGCTAATCAAAAGGGTGGTGTTGGAAAAACCACATCAGCAGTAAATATTGCGGCGAGCTTAGGAGTTCAAGATAAAAAAATATTAATTATAGATATAGACCCACAGGGAAATACAACAAGTGGAGTTGGTTTTTATAAAAAAGATGTATTATCAATATATAATCTTCTTATAGGAACTGCGAAAATTGAAGATGTTATATTTCAAACAGAATTTAAAAATTTAGATTTAATACCATGTAGTATACAATTAGCTGGGGCAGAAATAGAGCTAGTAGAGATGGATGATAGGGTATATCGTTTAAGGAAAGCATTGGCACATATAAAAGGTAAATATGATTATATTATAATTGATTGCCCGCCTTCATTGGGAATAATTACATTGAATGCATTAGTTGCATCTAATAGCGTATTAATTCCTATGCAGTGTGAATATTATGCATTAGAAGGAATATCACAACTTATAAATACTATACGAACAGTTAAAAGAATGTATAACCCTATAATAGATATAGAAGGTGTTCTTTTAACAATGCATGATACACGGCTAAATCTTACTAATCAGGTTGTAGATGAAATCAAAAAATTTTTTAATAATAAGGTATACAAAACTCCTATTCCTCGAAATGTTAGACTTTCAGAGGCTCCTAGTCATGGACAACCAGTGCATTATTATGACAAAAGTTCAAAAGGAAATAAAGCATACCATAATCTTGCAGAAGAAATTATAGAAGAAAATAAATAAAGAAAGAAGGGGAAATAATGTCATTTAAAAGAAGAATGGGGTTGGGTAAAGGTCTTGACGCATTATTTGTAGACAATAATACAGAAACAAATCAAGGAAGTATAAAATTAAATATAAATGATATAGAACCTAATAAAAGTCAGCCTAGAAAAGATTTTGATGAACAAGAATTGGCAACATTGGCTGATTCAATAAGACAATATGGAATTATTCAGCCTATATTAGTTAGACCTATGGTTTCGGGATTATATCAAATTATTGCAGGAGAAAGAAGGTGGAGAGCCTCTAGAATGGTTGGAGAGAGCGAAATCCCCTGTATAGTTAAAGAAATTTCTGATATTGAGACATTTGAAATAGGTCTTATAGAAAATCTTCAAAGAGAAGACTTAAATATAATAGAACAAGCTTTGGGATATAGAGAACTTATTGATAGATTTGATCTTACACAGGATGAAGTTTCTCAAAAAGTTGGAAAATCTAGACCAGTGGTTGCAAATGCTTTAAGACTTTTAAATTTACCTGATGAAGTTTTAACATTATTAAAAGGTGGAGATATTTCATCAGGGCATGCTAGAGCTCTACTTAGTTTTGAAGATGAAGAAAAAATACTGGAAATTGCAAATAATATTATCTTAAAAGATTTAACTGTCAGAGATTTAGAAAAGCTATCTAAATCATTTAAAATGCAAAATTCAGATCAAATGATTATAAAAAAGGAAAATATTGAAAGAGATGTTTTTTTTACAGAGATTGAACTATCTTTGAAAGAAAAATTGGAAAGAAATATAAAAGTTAGGTCAAAAAAAGGTAGTGAAAAAGGTTATCTTGAGATAGAATTTTATGATAAGGATGAGTTGCAAAAGATTGTTAAAAAGCTTTCATTGGATGATATGTAAAAGCATTATATAATATAAAATAGAGAGGTTTTTGAGTATGGTTGATATAAAAATAATTAGAGAAAATAAACAAGAGGTTATTAAAAAATTAAATAGCAGAAATATAGATTCATCT
>CAMTHN010000015.1 GCA_947072265.1 uncultured Clostridia bacterium
CCTTAGGACTATATTTATCGTTTAAATATTATGGATCAGAGAGATATATTAGTGTTATAAATAATATGATAAGTGTTGTTAGATATCTTAGTGGAAAACTTAAAGAATTGGATATGGATTTAATCTGCGGAAGTGAATTACCAATTATAATTTTTAGACCTAAAAATTATAATAATGATCAAGTTGAAAAACTATGCGATATACTAATCCAGGAAGATATAGCGTATGTAACAACTGCGCAAGTTGGAAAATGGACATATATTAGAGTGGCAATTAGTAATTATTTAACAGATTTTAGACATATAGGTGAGTTTATTATTGGATTAAAAAATGAGATATAAAATAATATCCTTGATATCTTTAAAATTAGTGAGATATGGCATATTACTCAACTTTTTTATCCATTAGCTCTTTGGGAACAGCAAATAAATATGTTAAGATAAATGATGTAATGAATGTTAAAACACCAATAGAGATATAAACAATTAATTGGTAGGGGTTATACATATACATTAAAGGTGATAAAATAACTGCTAATCCATAAGAGTTTGCTTGAATTCCCATAATAGAAAGTAGAGCACCTCCAATACTGGAGCATAATAACATTATAGATAATGGTTTAACTCCATATCTAATTGTAATGCCAAATAAAGCTGGCTCACTTACCCCTAAAAGCTGTGTAACACCTGCACTTGTTCCAATAACTTTGGTGTTTTTATTTTTAGATTTAATACTAATTGCAAAACAAACAGCAGCATTTGCAAATCCATACATGGCGCATAAAGTGATTAAGGGATTAAACCCTGTTGAAGCTAGTAGAGTTGTTTCTATCATTATGAATAGATGATGCATACCCGTCATCACGGCTAAAGGGTATAAAAACCCGATAACTAATCCTCCAATTCCAAATGGTATATGTATTAGTAATTGAATAATATAAACTAAACCAGTTTCGACAAAATGTAATAACGGACCTAGAATAAGTAATCCAACTAAGACCATTATAAATATCACTGAAAATGGTGTGAACATTAGATCTAAAGAATTAGGCATTATTTTTCGTAAAATTTTCTCTAATTTAGATCCTAAAATACCAATAACAAGGGCAGTCAATACACTTCCTTGATATCCAACTATTGGTATAAATCCAAAAGCAATTATAGGGGTTACGCCACTATTAACATCTGCGACAGAATATGCATTTGGAAGCATGGGAGAAACCAACATTAATCCAATAATAAATCCAATAATTGGAGTTCCACCAAATTTTTTAAATGCTGACCAGCAAATTAAAGAAGGTAAAAAAGCAAATACTGTATCTGTTAAAACACCCATTAGAATGATAATATATTCTGGAATTTGTTCCGTGGAAGTTCCAAAAAAATTTAATACATTATCATTTAAAGCAACACTTTTTAATCCTAAAAATAATCCTGTTGCGACTATACCTGGAATAATGGGGATAAATATATCCGCTAATACACGAATTGCTCTTTTAAAAGGATTTGTTTCTTTTTTTATTTTTTCTAAATTTGTTATCCTATCTTTAAAGGTTGAATCGTCTTTAATGATAGATTCATACACCTTATTTACAATTCCACTACCTAAAATAATTTGATACTGACCTGAGTTAAAAAAAACACCTTTCACTTGATCAATTTTTTCAACTAATCTATCATCTATTAAATCAGAATCTCTAACCTCTAAACGTAGGCGAGTTGCACAATGGGTTATTGATAGAATATTTTCTTTACCAACTATAGTGAGAATTTCTTCGCCAATTTTTTTATAATCTGTCGCCATTTTATTCCCTCCTAATTTTTATTTAAATAAAATGCTTTGATATGGTACAAGCTTAAATTGTTTTCCTAAAACTTTGTTTGTATGAGTATTTAGATAAATTTTTATTATTTCTTTTGGTATAGTTATTTCTTCTGTGGTAGGGCTTAAATTTGTGAAAGAATATATTTTTTCTCCATATAGTTCTCTATAATATGCAATAATATTATCTGATAAATCGCTTAAAAATTGTATGCTACCTGTTTTTAAGATAGAACTTATCTTTGAGTTTTGTCTTAAAAATATCATTTTTTTATAAAAATCAAAAACAGTATTTTTTATTGTATTAACACTAGGGTATTCTTCAGTCATCTCTAACCATGGTTTATAATTTGAAAATCCTCCATATTTAGTATTATCCCAAGGCATAGGTGTTCGAGAATTATCACGACTTCTCATATTTACAAAATTAAGAGCCTCTTTTTCAGAAAACCCTTCTTCTATTCCTCTATAAAAATTATCAATACTTGAAATATCATCAAATTGTTTAATATTATCTCTTTTAGCATTTATCATACCTAGTTCTTGTCCTTGATAAATAAATGGAGTTCCTCTTAGAAAAAAATACATAGATCCGATTCCCATAGCAGATTCTGGTGTTTGAAAATCTTTTTTTACTAGTTTTGATAAAGCTCTTGGTTGGTCATGGTTTTCAATAAAATTGGCGCCCCATCCAGATTTTTGTAAAGCTTGTTGTGATTTAATTAATAAGCTTTTAAATTCTTTTGTTGTCCAATTTGTTCGCTTAAACCAATCCGAACCAGATTCTACATCAATATCTGCATAATGAAAATCAAAAATCATTGAAAAATATCCGTCTTTACCAATAAAATTAGAAAATTCTGTATAATTAACTCCGGGTGCTTCTCCCACGGTCATACAGTTATATTTTTCAAAAGTTTTCTCTTTGAGTTCGTTTAAAAATACTTCAATACCTGGTTGGTTACGGGTTTTATGCTTACATGTTACCAAACCATCTATTCCATCAGCAGGTAAACTTTTATAATCAGCATTTTTTTTGATAAATGTAATTGAGTCAATTCTAAATCCTGATATTCCTTTTTCAAGCCAACGATTTATCATTTGATACAATTCTTCTCTGAGTTGTTTATTTTCCCAATTTAAATCTGGTTGTTTTTTATCAAATATATGTAAATAATAACAATCTTCACCAACCACTTTTTCCCAAACTGATCCGCCAAAAATTGAACGCCAATTATTAGGAGGATGTTTTCCTTCTTTAAAAATATAATAATCTCTATATTTGCTATTCTTATCACACAGTGCTTGCTTAAACCATCTATGCTCATCAGATGTATGATTAATTACAAGATCGAGAATAATTTTAATTTTTAATTTTTTACATTCTTTTAACAAATTGTCAAAATCTTTCATTGTTCCAAATTGGGGATTAATTCCATCAAAATCAGCAATATCATATCCGTTGTCTGCCATAGGTGATGTGAAAATTGGACAAATCCAAATAGTTGTAATACCTAACTCTTTTAAGTAGAAAAGTTTTTCTTTAATTCCATTTAAATCTCCAACACCATTATTATTTGAAGAGTTAAAGCTTTTTGGATAAATTTGATAAATAACTTCATCTTTCCACCAGTCTTTTTTATTAATAATATTTTTCATTAGTTCACTCCTTTTAATGGTATCGATATCATAAAATATATTTCATAAAATCCGTATCTATTTAAACGGATTTTCTTTGAATTATAGTCAATTTAAGCTTTGATTTATCCACATTATATAATTTCTTATTAATTAAAGAGATTAATAATTTTGTAGATTCTTTACCTAATGCTTCTATAGGTTGATTAATAGTTGTTAATGGGGTTGCTAAAACTGATGTAAATGGTTGATTGTCAAATCCCATAATAGCTAAATCATCTGGAACTATAAAATTTTGTTTAATCATATATTCTAAAACACCAATTGCTACTTCATCGCTATTTGTAAAGATTGCATCTGGTCTAATATTTTTTGGTAATTTAAAAATTTTTTTAGCCACATCATAACCATCTTTAGTAGTATGTACTTCTTGAAAAATCCATTCTTTTTTGAAATCCAACTTTTTTTCTATTAATGCACGTTCAAAGCCTTCTGTTCTTAATTTTCCATGACCTTCAATATTCAGTGTTCCTCCTGTGCAATAAGCAATTTTTTTATAATTTTTTTCTATTAAAAATTTAATCCCTTGATATGTTCCTTCTAATTGGTCTGTTATAACATTAGGTATAGATACTTGTTCAAGCTGCTCATTACATAAAACAATGGGTGCAAATTCTTGATAACTTTCTATCATTTGTGGTGAACCTTCAACAGAACACATTATTAAACCATTTATTACATGTTGTTTTAACATTTCTAGCATTTTTATTTCAGCATATTTATCATCATAAGTTTGCATAATTAGTACATTATAATTATCTATTTTAGCCTGTTTTTCAATTGCATCCACAAGATAAGAAAAAAATGGATTTGTGATCCTTGATACTAAAATGCCAATCATTTTTCCTTTCTTTGATCGTAATTGTGTTGCAATTGAACTAGGGGTATAGTTTAATTTTTTCATTGCCTCTTTAATTCTTTTTTTCTTATCTTCTGATATATAAGGATGTTTATTTAAATATCTTGAAACAGTTGAAATTGAAAGATTTGCTGTTTTTGCTACATCTTTAATGGTTGCCATTTTCAAACTCCTTTATGATATCGATATCATAATAATAAACGATTAATAATATATTGTCAAGTTAATTAATATATAGATTAATTAACTATATGTATATAAAAAATAAATAATATATTTATTAGATGCATATAAAATAACAATTTTTATGTATAATTCGAAATATAGTATAAAGTAATATTAACTTATTATTTTATACTATATTTTTATTAATCTTTTACAAAGTATTTATTAGTAATAATAAATACTTTGTATAACTATAGACTAATATAAAAAATTAAAGGAGAAAATTTATGAATAAAAAAGTATGTATTGATATGGGTCATGGTGGAACAGATCCAGGAGCTGTTTCTGGAAATAGACAAGAAAAAGATGATAATCTTAGAATAGGTATGAAAGTTATATCTATTTTACAGCAACAGGGAATAGGAATAGTTGTTCCGAGGGATGTAGATAAGACAGTTTCTCTACAAGCAAGAAGTAATCTTGCTAATGATCAAAAAGTTGATTTATGCGTTTCATTACATAGGAATTCATTTAGTAGTGGACAAGCAAAAGGTATAGAAATTTGGACTCAAAAAGGAGTAAATGATGCTACTACTAATGCTCTAGCGGCAAATATATTAGAAGGAATCGTATCAGAAGGAATTTCGGCTAATAGAGGAGTTAAGTTAGGGGATTATCATATAACCAGAGAGACTAATATGCCAGCTTGTCTAGTTGAGCTAGGTTTCATAACTAATTCTGAAGATAATCAATTATTTGATAGTAAAATAGATGGTTATGCTTTAGCAATATCAAAAGGTATATTAAAAACTTTGGGTAAATCTTATATAGATCCAACTCCACCTACCCCTCCCACTCCTCCAGAGGAGATAAAATTGTATAAAGTCCAAGTTGGAGCATTTAGCAATAAAGCAAATGCAGAAGCTTTGCTAAATGATTTAAAAAGCAAAGGATATAGCGGATTTATAGTTGAGAGTATTAAATAATAATTAGCATAATTAAGCCAAGATATAGATATTTTAATATCTATATCTTGGCTTTTATTTTACATATAAACATTATTATTATATATATTAAATAATAGTAACATTAGATAGATTAGAACCATAACTTTTTAAATATAGATAGGTTAGTTTATCCATAAAAGCTCCATCAAAATTTATTTTTTGTTTATCACGATAATATTTTTTTGATAGAGAAAATCCGCATTCAAATGAACATCCTTTTAGTATAGCCCCTTTAAAAGTTGCATTCGCTAAAATTACTCTATCAAATTTAACAGAATTAAAAATTTGTCCATTAAAACATATTCCACGCAAGTCGGAATATTTAAAGTCTACATTAGTAAAAGTACATGAATCAAATATGGTTTTTTTTAATTCCGTCATATGCATAATAGAATTAATAAATTTTGACCCAATAAATTTTGCTTCCTTAAATTCTGAAGTGCTCATATTAGTATTGGTCAGAATAGTATTTACAAAGCTAGACTTATTAAGAGAAACGGCAGACATTTTCACATCTGTAAGATTTGTATTATCAAAGATAGCATTGGATAAGTCACTTGCATGAAAATTACTACCTGTTAAATCTGCATTAGTAAAATCACAATGCTTCATATTACTTGCGTTAAATTTAGCGTTATGTGATTTTACACGTCGAAAATCTGTATTCTTCATATCTGTTCCGCTAAAATTATATGGAAGTGATCGATAATTATCTTGGTTATTTTCTAAAATTTCATCAACCATCTGTTGGATATCTCCAATTGTTTTGATAGTTTCTTGAAAAGCTGTTTCGTCATCTAGCCCTCTTTCCTTAAGTTCATAATAATGTTCGTTAAGATCGGATAAAAGTTCTGATTTTATTTCTTCTATTCCTTGAAAAATTCCATAAGGTGTAAAAAGATTATCTAAATATATTTTCAAATTATTATTTATCATTATCTAGCTTCCCCCAGTATTATAATAGTTTATCTAAAATACGTTTTGCATATTGCCAATTATTTTTATTAATAATATATGTATTTTTTCCCTTTTCGGTAATTTTATAGTATTTTCGTCTACCGCCTTGTGTTTCATCTCCCCAGTACCAGTCAATTTCATCATCATTTTTAAGGCGACGTACAGCAGAATACATAGTCGCTTCTTTTAGTTCATATTCAGAGTTAGAATTTTTGTTGATACATTTAACTATTTCATAACCATATTTATCTCCCTCTGATAGAAGTCGTAGTATCATAGTATCAACATGTCCTCTTAGAATATCAGATGATATATTTTTTTTATACATTAATTATCCTCCATATTCTCATTGTATAATATAATACTATGTCTGTAAAGGCAATATCGTTATAATAATATAATTTATTTTTAATTTAATATATAATAGATTATATTATTAAATTAAATTTTAAAAATAGGAGATAAAATATGGATGGTAAAAATAGATTAGATGTTTCTATAGGAAAAACTGTTGATATAGTGTTAAAATCAGATCAAGGAAGTGGAAAACTTACAAGGGGTATTGTTTCAAAAATATTAACTAAAAGTAGCAACCACCCTCATGGAATCAAAGTTATGTTGGAGGATAGACAGGTAGGGAGAATAAAAAATATTATTAAATAGAGTAGATTTTATAAAAATAAAACAAGACTATCATAATAATGATGGTCTTGTTTTATTTAATAGCTTTATGATTTATTAAAATCATTTATATTCACAATTCGATCAACTAGTCCTTCATAAAAAGCGGGTTCATGTGAAACTAGAATTAAATTACCTTTCCAGCTTAAAAGTTCTCTTTTTAAAACTTCTTTAGAATCTGAATCTATATGGTTGGTAGGTTCATCTAAAATTAAAAAATTAGATTTTTTCATCATAAGCATACAAATTTTAACCTTAGATTGTTCACCACCACTTAAAGTTGATATAGGTTGCATAACATTTTTAGCTTTCACACCACATTGAGCAAGATATTTTCTAATATCTCTATCAGATAAATCAGGGAAAGCAGCTGAAACTATTTTTAAGGCGTTTAGCATTTTATCATTCCAATTTAAATCTTGTTCAGAATATCCAATTTCAATATTATCAGGAAATGCAAAATCTCCAGATATTTTAGGAATGTTATTTGTTAAAGTTTTAAGCAAAGTGGATTTGCCAATACCATTAAATCCGGTTATAACAACTTTTTCTCCAGAATTTAAATCAAAATTTAGTTTTGGTAGAAGAGGTCGATCATATCCAATTTCTAGATTTTCTATAACTAAAGACTTTTGGTTTGATATAGGAAGGGATATGAATTTAAAATTAGGTTTTGGAGCAGATTCAGGAGGCGCCATAACGTCAATTTTATTTAAAGCTTTTTGCCTACTTTTTGCCATTTTTGCAGTAGAAGCCCTGGCTTTATTTTTAGATATATACTCTTCATGTTTTTTAATTTGACCTTGTTGGGATTCAAATTGTCGAATATAGCTTTCTTTTTTTATATCTTTTAATTCTATAAATTTGGAAAAGTTTCCTGTATATTTTTTTATATTTTTGAATTCTATATCTAGGATACATGTTGTAATTTTATCAAGAAAATCAAAATCGTGAGAGATAACAATAAAAGCACCCTCGAATGCTTTTAGATAATTTACAAGCCATTCAACATGTTCTGTATCCAAAAAGTTTGTAGGTTCATCTAATAATAATATATTAGAATTTTCTAATAATATTTTAGCAAGAATAACTTTTGCACGTTGTCCACCGCTTAATGTGGAAAGTTGATTATCAACCCCAAAAGCTGTGATACCAAGTCCGTCAGCGATTTTTAAAATAGTGTAATCAATTTCATAAAATTGGCTACTAACCAGCATATTTTGATAATCAGAAGCTTTATTTAAAGCATCTTCACTGCTGTCATTAGGCATATTGTCATAAATTTTATTTAGTTCGGATTCAATCTCGTATAAATCTTTAAAAGCTGTTTTTAGATAATCAAAAATAGTTATATTTTTATCTATCTTTGCGTGTTGGTCTAGATATCCAATTTTAATATTTTTTTGCCATTTAATATCTCCAGAGTCGGGAACGGTTTCTCCAATAAGAGTATTTAAAAGAGTAGTTTTTCCTGTTCCATTTTGTCCAACCAGTCCAAGATGTTCTCCTTTAAAAAGTGTAAAACTTGCATTTTTATATAAAATTTTATCGCCAAAAGAATGCGATAAATTTGAAACTTCCAATAATCCCATTATAAACTTCCTCCTAAATAATCTGATATAAATAATAAAAGAAATGATATATTATTAGTATTATATTTACACATTAAAAAAACCACGACTAAAAATTTGCCATGGATAATAATATTATTAAATTAATTTCTTTTGGATATTAATTATAAAACAAACCTCTTAATAATGTCAAATTATTAAGAGGTTTGTTTTATAATTAATATTCATATTCATATGCATAATTTAGTGTTATATTTATATTATGTGCCAGATGTGCTAAATGTTTCAGCCTTATTAAGGAGTACAGGTTCGGCGAAACAAGCAGCAGTTTCTTTAGCCAATGCTGCTCCAGATAATTCACTCTTATAAAATTTAGTTCCAGCAATGGCAGTGCAGTTTACAGTTGATGCAACAGTAGTTGCTATGTTATAGGGTATATATCCAGTAGGTAGAATTGAAGCGATATCCAATACCGTTGCATTATTTTTAAGCATATCTTTAACATATTCTGAGTCTTTGCTCTGTACTCTATCTGATAAAGAAGATAGATATTCACCGACTCTTTCTTCTTTAAAAGCATTTTGTATATTATCGGCTTCTCTACTTAAAACGCTTAGACGGTCTTTTAATATTTTTTCACCTTTAGATAAATCGTCTCCTGATAATGTTGAATATGCGCTATATGCGACATATCCTTTCGCAGCTGCTCCAACTACTTGTTTTGGCGTAGCGTTCATTACCGCATCTTTAGCAAGTCTTGCTCCCATTGTGGCTTTATCTAAATTAGATTGGACAGATGATTTTACAGTAGATACAATAGCGTTGCCTTGATTTCTTGCATGTGCAGAAACGGCAGAGATATTATTTTTCGCAAGATTAGTAGCAGAGATCATTGCCTCTTTTCCCTTGGCTACTTGTTGAACTACGGTTTTTCCTATTACTGGTGCGATTTTAGTTACATTTCTAGCTACCATTGGAATTGCGACCCTTGAAATATACGGAAGGGCTGTTCTTACAATAAAGGGAGTCGCGACTTTAGCTAAAGCTATTAAAGGTAAAGGAGACATTATGAACACTTCCTTATTCTACAAAATTATTGATAATACTGTGCTATATATATAACATGTTATTATTGATAATTTTGTAGAATAAAGTATAATTAAAATAGAACATCTGCTCAAAGATTCATTTTTATTATTAAAATTATAGGAGATGGTATTATGTTAAATTTTGAATTTTATAATCCAACCAAAATAATTTTTGGAAAAAACACAATAAAAGATTTAGATTTATTAGTGGATAAAAAAGCAAAAGTGTTAATAGTTTATGGAAAAGGCAGTGTTAAAAAATACGGAACATTAGAGAGGGTTAAATCTGCTTTAGAAGGAAGAGAAATATTTGAATTTGAGGGAGTGGAGCCAAATCCAAGATATGAAACTTTGATGAAAGCTGTAGAAGTTGTAAAAAAAGAAGATATAACATTTATATTAGGTGTTGGCGGTGGTTCTGTTATGGACGGAACAAAATTTATAAACTTAGCGGCAAACTATAAAGGTAAAGATAAAACCGATTTGTTAAAGGGAGAATATGAAGTAGAAAGCGTTATAGATATGGGGATGGTTTTGACACTTCCAGCCACAGGCTCTGAGATGAATTGTGGAGCGGTTATAAGTTATGGAGATGGAAAGTTTCCTGTTAAACATATTTTATCCTATCCAAAATTTTCTATATTAGATCCCGAAATTACATATACGTTGCCAAAAAAACAAATAGCAAACGGTATAGTAGACAGTTTTGTACATGTAACAGAACAGTATTTAACCTATCCCGCAGGAGGGATAGTTCAAGACAGGATGGCTGAAGGAATATTATTAGCTTTAAAAGATATAGCAGATAAAACTTTAAATAATCCAACCGACTATGAGGCAAGATCAAATCTAGTATGGTCTTCTACACTGGCTTTAAATGGGTTAATAGGAAAAGGTGTTCCACAAGATTGGATGACCCATGTAATAGGACATGAAATAACAGCTTTATATGGTGTTGATCATGGGCAAACATTAGCGATAATTCTTCCAGCTGTAATGGATATTAGAAGAAAACAAAAAGGCGAAAAGATAGTTCAATATGGAGCAAGAGTGTTTGGGATAAAGACAGGTAATATAGATGAAATTATAAAAGCAACTAGAGAATTTTTTAATAGTTTAGGTTTAAAGACAAAGTTGAGTGATTATGGGATAAAAGAAGAAGCTATAGAAAAAATATGTAATAATCTTATATCACATAAAAGAGATAATTTATCTGAAACTGGGGATGTTACAACTCCAATAATCAGAGAAATTTTAAAAAAAGCATTCTAAAAAAGCAACCATAATTATTTAATTATGGTTGCTTTTTATAATTTAGTAGATTTTTCGACCCAATCAGAATAATTTTCATAATCTGTAGTAGATTCTGTGGACATACACCTGTCCTCTTCTACGCTTAAAGAGGTTATAGGTAATCCGGCTTGTTGTTTTATATAGAGTTCATTTTGGAACATTTTAAGTATCTCGGGTTTAGTTTTTTCTTGTTCTAGATGACGCTGTTTTTGCTCTTCTCTTTGTTGTTGTTCTCTCTCAAAATCTTTTCCCGGATTCCAAACGCCAACACTTCCAGGATAAGAAACATGATAATTTGAAGGAAGAAAAACACTAGAAAATAATTTTGAGATTGTAGAAGAAGGTGATTTCTCTTTTACTGAAGGTGGATTTGGAGAATTAGGAGATAGGTTTGATGAAAAATCATTAGCAGAATGGGTATCAAAGACTAGTGTATCAAACATGCTAGTAGTACTGTTTGTATCAGATGACAAAGGTATAGGGCTAGTTGTAGGTTGAGGTTGGTGGGAAGCATAAGGGTTTGTAGGTTGAG